>JASJGT010000093.1:0-3061 GCA_033791405.1 Desulfuromusa sp. | reverse complement strand
CTGCACCGGCTTCATTGATGATTAAGGAAAATGGATTGGACTATCTGGTTGATTTGCGAGAGGGGCTAAATACCGGTCTTTTCCCTGATCAGCGGCGTAATCGTCAAGAATTGATGTCTCGGGTTGTGGGAAAGAGGGTTCTCAATCTGTTTGCCTTCACCGGAGCTTTTTCTGTTGCTGCCGCTGCTGCTGGTGCTAAAGAGGTGACCAGTATTGATGTTTCGGCCAAATATCTGGATGTTGCGCGGGAGAATTTTTCCATCAATAGACTTAATCCAAAACGGCATGAATTTATTGTTGGTGATGTATTTGCTGAACTGAGTAAAATGGAGACTCAGCAACGCCGTTTTGATATTATCTTGTTTGATCCCCCATCATTTTCCACGACAAAAAAAAGTCGTTTTTCCACTTATGGAGGGACCTCCAAGCTGGTTGCTGCAACGCTACCATTACTAGAGTCGGGTGGTTTGCTGATGAGTTCTTCCAATCATCAGAAAGTATCTTGGGATGATTATTTGAAAGAACTGCGGCGTGGAGCATTGCAAACTGGAGATATCTTAAAGACGATATTTACCAGTGGTCAGCCGGAAGATTTCCCCTGTTCCGTCAGCTTTCCAGAGGGGCGTTACCTGAAGTTTGTCATTAGCGTGAAGCAATAAAGATCGAGTTGTCGGTTATTTGGTGATTTTATATTTGCAAATGGAAACCTATCTTGTCGATCAAGCTATTTTATCAAAAAAACTTTCCTATCTGGATGCTTCTCCTCGGGGTCTTTATTGCGACGGGTCTGGTCTGGCAAGCAACCCGCTGGGCCTATAGCGATGTCCTTGATAGACTGGTTAAGGTTGGTGGAGAGAGGCTGACGCTGTACTCTGGGACCTTGCGTGAAGCATTGAGTCGTTATGCCTACCTCCCTTATGTTTTATCCCAGAATGTTGATGTGAAAATTTTCCTCAAGACCTCTTTTAATGTAGATCTGGTCAATAGCTATCTGGAATTATTGAATTCTGAAGCTGGTTCATAAGCGCTCTATGTTATGAATTCTATTGGCGATACCCTGGCCTCAAGTAATTGGCGGGAACCTTTGAGTTTTGTCGGGAAAAGCTATGGATTCAGACCTTATTTTACCGATGCAAAGGCGGGTCACCGAGGGGAGTTTTTTGCTATCGGTGTGACCACCGGTCGACCCGGATATTTCATGTCTTATTCCGTAGTGGAAGGGACGCGGTTTCTTGGAGCAACAGTGGTCAAAGTTGATTTAACACCACTGCAGGATGGTTGGCGAGAAGGTGGGGAAACCGTTTTGGTCAGTGATAGTAATGGTGTTTTGTTTCTTTCCATTAGAAATGATTGGCTATACCGAACCCTCACACCGCTATCTGAAGCACAACAAACTCTGATTCTTGCCGGACGGCAATATGGGGCTCAGCCTTTGGAGCTCTTACCTTTTAAAACAGTTGAAACTTTGGCTGCTGGGGAGAGAATTGTCAGGTTTGAAGATAATCTTTATCTGCTGTTGTCTCGTTCTCTGACCAGCTCTGTTGTGGCCAACCGTCTGGTGGGTGCATCTGGCTGGGCTGATCGTGCTGATTGGAATTTTTATAGCTAATTGGCGGGCTGCTCAGGGTGAAGTGTCTGATGCCGTTGTGGCTACTTAAAAAATCTTAGTAACTGTTATCTAAAATAGTTTGACGGCAAAAGGTCAACCGATAAAAAGGTTGGCCTTTTATCGTTCTGTAGGCTGTATTTTAAGCTTTAGGTCAGATATAGTGTGCAACTATTCACAGATAACAATATTTGCATCATTAATATAGGAGAATCTGATGTTCCGCGAACCAAAAGAAACAGTCAAAGATTTGTTGGAGAAACTTCAAGAGCTGTGGAGGTATCTTTGACGTTCCGGGGAAACAGGAGCGGGTATTGGAGCTTGAAGCTGAAATAGCAAAGCCGGATTTTTGGGATCGGGGTGAGCAAGCACAGGAGCGTTTAAAGGAGCATACCAGCCTGAAAAAGATTGTTGAGGATTGCACTTCTACCAAACAGGAACTGGATGATATCCAAGTATTAATAGAAATGGGGGAAGAGGGGGAAGATGAGGAAACGTTGACGGAAGTTAATGCTTTGCTGCCGGATTTGCAAAAACTGATTGATAAAATGGAATTTGCCCGGATGCTGTCTGGAGAGCATGATGCCAATAACGCAACGTTGAGTATTAATGCAGGAGCCGGCGGCACCGAAGCTCAGGACTGGGCCGATATGGTACTGCGAATGTATCTCCGTTACTGCGAGCGCAAAGGTTTTAAAGTTGAGTTTACCGATTATCAGCCGGCCGAAGAGGCCGGGATCAAAAGTGCAACCCTTACTGTGCTGGGTGATTATGCCTACGGTTATCTGCGCTCTGAAAGTGGTATCCATCGACTGGTGCGGATCTCCCCCTTTGACTCTAACGCCAAGCGTCACACATCTTTCTGTTCGGTTTTTATCTTTCCAGAACTGGATGATTCCATCGAAATAGATATTGAGGATAAAGACCTCAAAGTTGATACGTTTCGAGCCAGTGGTGCCGGTGGACAGCATATCAACAAAACCGATTCAGCTATCCGCATTACCCACATTCCCAGTGGTATTGTTGTCGCCTGTCAGAATCAGCGCTCCCAACATAATAACCGTGCTACGGCGATGAAACAGCTGAAAGCGCGTCTCTACGAAATGGAGATACGTAAAAAGGAAGAAGAAGCTGCGGCATTTTCCGAGGATAAAAAAGAGATCGGCTGGGGGAGCCAGATCCGGAGTTATGTACTGCATCCGTATCGGATGGTCAAAGACCATCGTACCAATTTTGAAGTCGGTAACACCGATGCGGTTCTTGATGGTGATTTAGATGGCTTTATCGAGGCCTATTTGCTGAGTGGAAAAGAATGATCATAAAGGCCCTGGCGGAATGCGACTGCTGGGGCCATTTTTTTAATCTTGTTTTCTTGCCGAAATAGCAGGGATCTCTCTAGCGGATTCCTTGACGAGAGTGGCGGTTTCGGTTACATTCGCCGGTTAAAAATCGGGT
>JASJGT010000092.1:0-9867 GCA_033791405.1 Desulfuromusa sp. | reverse complement strand
CTCAAGAAGAACGGCGGTAAATATTCGAAATTGGCAGACTGGCATCCCCATGTTGTGACCGATGGTTTACTGATTACCGGACAAAACCCCGCATCATCTGAACCGGCGGCCAAGGCATTATTAGAAAAGTTATCCTTATCCAATAACCCGGAAAACCTAAGTAAAAGTTACCATCAATAGAACACCAAACGACCACGGTTACCAGATCGTGGGCGTTTCCTATTTATCAGTGCTTTTTGGATTTCGTGGCAAGACAGGCAAGTCTTGTCAGGTCATGAATTAAACGGGAGGCACTCACACTTTTTAAGGAGCAAAGAATGGAAAATATCAGTTTCAAAGCAATGATCGTATCGGAAGTCGCAGATAAAAAATTTGTTCGTGAGGTCAAGCAAAAGCAGATAGATGATCTGCCTGCGGGAGAGGTGCTAATCAACGTTCAGTATTCATCACTGAACTATAAAGACGCCCTTTCTGCCTCTGGCAACAAGGGCGTTACGAAAAATTATCCACATACACCAGGCATTGATGCTGCCGGTATCGTCGCAGAAAGCAGCAGCCCTGATTTTAAACCAGGAGAGCAGGTTCTGGTTACTGGCTATGATTTGGGGATGAACACCTCCGGGGGATATGCGGAATATATTCGCGTGCCGGCGCACTGGGTTGTGAAATTGCCTGAAAACCTGTCTTTACGTGAAAGTATGATCTATGGGACAGCCGGTTTTACGGCAGCCCTCTCTTGTTTCAAATTGATAAATAGCGGTGTCACTCCAGATAAGGGCCCCGTCCTTGTGACAGGTGCTACAGGTGGCGTGGGAAGTATCGCCCTCTCGATCCTGGTGAAAAGCGGATACGAGGTCGTTGCTGTTAACGGTATTGTCGATGAAGCAGATTATCTTGTTGAGCTTGGTGCCAAAGAAGTCATTAGCATTGAAGAGGCCGATGACAAGAGTGGTCGACCACTCCTGAGACCACGTTGGGCCGGCGCCATAGATACGGTTGCCGGAAACATCCTTTCAACAGCGATCAAAACGACACAGTACGGTGGCTCCGTAACCTGCTGCGGCAATGTCGGGGCAGTCGAGCTCCAGTCTTCGATCTTCCCTTTCATCATAAATGGGATTACTCTACTTGGAATCGACTCGGTGAACTGCCCGGTCGATATGCGGATGAAGGTCTGGAACAAGATCGCCTCTGATTGGAAGATTGACCGTCTTGAAAAGATAACTACTGAACTACCTTCCCTGGAAGCACTCGAAGAACGTATCGGACTTATTCTGGAAGGAAAAAGCAGAGGGAGAGCAATCGTCAAGATTCCATAATAAGCAATACGGTATTTAAAATCGCTCTTAAACCCACAATTTTTTATGGCCACCTGGCTTAATCGCGGGGTGGCCATTTATTAAATACCACTATCCGTAAGACAAAAGCGCCCCAACCTGACTCGGCCCGTCTTGCTTTTTGTGCTGGTATCTGTTCCTGCTTCATTGAAGGAAAAATCGGCCGGATTTAGCATTTCAAAAATCAGAATTTCACAATTGAAAACTAATTTCAGAATATTCTGCCCCATTTGCAAAAGTAGTAAGTAGTGAAATATAGCCCCGGGTCGATATCGATCTGGGGTTTTTATTGATGAAATGAAAGGACTTTTGAAGGGGAAACATAGACAGATCAGCCTGTCAAAAGTCAGGAAAGACACTTTTGAAACGGTAAAATTGGATAATGTCCACAAGTGCTAAGTTTTGACAATTTCTAGTGTGTCTAGGATACTGAACTTAATTCACTTGCAATAGATCGGAGTATTCAATTCATGGTGTGAACAAAAAACAGCCACTTTGAATCGTACCCTAAAAAGCCAATCGCAGGATTTGCAATGTTAGACAAATCATATTCCTTGTCTCAATTGGGCTGGAGCCATTTTTTTCAACAACAACTGAGCCTTGAAGAGTGGGAGTCAACATTTCCCGCCCGTGTCTTTGCTGTCCACCGTAACTCAGTTGACATAATCAGTGACCGTTTCCAGCACCATATCCACCTGCCAGGGAGTTGGTATCAACAAGACTCGGAAGAATTGCCCACCATTGGTGATTGGCTGCTTCTTGATTCTGTAACAGGTCAACCAGTAAAAGTTCTGGAGCGCAAAAGTCTTTTTCGTCGTAAAGCCTCTGGTAGAGAATCCAAAGTGCAATTAATTGCGGCCAATATCGATACTCTGTTTATCGTCTCTTCCTGCAATCAAGATTTCAATTTATCGCGACTTGAACGCTATCTCGCCCTTGCCTTGGAAACAAACGTCGAGCCGGTGCTGGTTCTGACCAAAGCTGATCTGTTAGTCGATGTCACTGACTACCGACAGCAAGCCACAAGCCTGAAGCCCAATTTGACAATTGAAATAGTCAATGCTCTGGAGCCAGCTTCGGTAGTGCCGCTCCTCTCTTGGTGTGGCACTGGTCAGACAGTGGCATTGTTGGGGTCTTCGGGAGTGGGTAAGTCCACGCTGGTCAACACTTTGCGCGGAGCTGCAACACAGGACACTGCGTCAATACGTGAAGACGACGCTAAAGGGAGGCATACAACGACTTCACGAAGTATGCACTTCCTTCATAAAGGGGGGCTGCTCATCGACAGTCCCGGTCTACGTGAACTGCAATTAAGCGAATGTGAAAGCGGCGTGTCCTCGCTGTTTGAAGATATTGAGGAGCTAGCGGGGCAATGCCGTTTCAATGACTGTAGCCACAGCGGTGAAGACGGTTGTACAGTAGCAACAGCCGTCGAAGGTGGAGATCTCAGTGCTAGGCGTCTTGCTAATTATTTAAAGCTGAATGCAGAGCAAGCGCGTAATGCCGAAACTATTGCAGATAGGCGTCAACGCGAGAAAAGTTTTGGGAAACTTGTCCGCAGCGTTCAAGCAGTACGACGTAAAGAGCGCAATGGATGCTGACACGGGGGATCAACAGATTTTAAAATATAGATAACATTGAAGCCAGCTAGGGGCTCTTGGTCAAGCGGCTTTTTCACAATTGGTATTTTGTAAAATAAACGAAACGTATTTCATACGGGTAAATATGCATGGATGGTCACCTTAGACGGGTCCACCTATAACCGAGTTGTGCAGTCAGAAAAAAGGATATCAGGTAGAAAATGCATATTTCAGAACGAATGCACGCAATAAAAATTCCGTTCAAGATCCCCATTTCACCAGAGAGGTCAATCGACAGATTTGCCTTTGTCTATCTTGTGTTCGGAGACAAAATTCTCTTGATTGGTTGTAAGTTTTGAACAACTACACTCCAGTGGTATCGGCTAAATAGATACATCTCAGTATCTATGTATGCTCCGTTTACTGTTTTCATGTTTCGAATAGTATCCCGCTTTCCGCCATTTTTCATGTCCAGCCAGCCCCCAACTGGAACCATTTCCCAGTACCGGAGCATCGAAGATCCATCAAATACAAAGGCATCAACACTGAAAGAATTGAAGTTTTCTGAAAAGAGAGTTCGAATGACAACCGGAGATGTGCAGGAGGCAAAAAAAGGGTCAGCGATAAAATCGCTAACCCTTTAAAATTTTGGTCGGAGCGAGAGGATTCGAACCTCCGACATCTTGGTCCCAAACCAAGCGCGCTACCAGGCTGCGCTACGCTCCGACGGACGGCATTGGTACCATGGAGAAAATAAAAATACAATCTTTTTTTCATTCATTCTTACCCCTTTTAACCTTCTCCAAACCTGCTAGGCTTGAAGTATCCCACGAAGCCAATGGAGAAACCCTCTGTGTCTGCTGAAAACTTCAAAGATAATTATCAGTTGAGTATTGACGAGCTTATAGAAAAGCTGCAGACGACATCTGTGGGGTTAGCAAATAATGCTGCGACTGAGCGGCTGTTGGAGTTTGGGGCAAATCAATTACGCGAAGAACAGAAGCGTTCGCTATTGCAGATGCTATACGAACAGTACCGCAATCCGATGATCCTCCTTTTATTGATTGCTGCACTGGTTTCAGGGGTGATCGGTGAACTGGCAGATACGTTTGTCATCCTGATTATTGTCATTTTGAACAGCTTGATCGGTTTTATTCAGGAATATCGTGCCGAAAAAGCGTTATCGGCACTGAAAAAAATGGCCGCTCCTTTTGCAACAGTTCGGCGTAGTGGGGCATTGCAGCGAATCCCTGCTACCGAATTAGTGCCGGGGGATTTGCTGTTGCTTGATGCAGGAACTATTGTTCCTGCTGATCTACGTTTAGATGAGGTTCATAGTTTGAAGGTCGATGAAGCGGCACTGACCGGGGAGTCTATTCCGGTTGAAAAAACTGTTGAGACTTACCGCCAGGCAAAACTTTCACTCAGTGATCGCCGCAACATGGTTTACCGTGGTACCCAGGTGACTTACGGTCGAGGTAGTGGCCTGGTTACAGCGAGCGGGATGAATACCGAGATGGGTAAAATTGCCCATCTTCTTGATACGACCGAAAAGATCAAGACACCGCTGCAGAAACGTCTTGCACGGGTTGGACGAAATATTGCTTTGGTCACTCTGATAATTTGCGGGATCGTGTTTGTTGCCGGACTGCTGCGGGGCGACGACATAATATTGATGTTTTTAACTGCAGTCAGTTTGGCTGTTGCCGCAGTTCCTGAAGCTCTTCCTGCCGTTGTTACCATCTCTCTGGCTCTGGGTGCGCGAAAACTGGTGCAGCAGAACAGCTTGATTCGCAGATTGCCAGCGGTCGAAACATTGGGTTCGACAACCTTTATCTGTAGCGATAAAACCGGCACCTTGACCCTGAACAAAATGACCGTAGAGCAACTCTTTGATGCTCAACTCAATAGCATTGATGGTGCTGATTTACCGCGGGAAGATCCATTTCTCCTTGCTTTGGCTCTGAACAATGATATCAGAATCAATGAGGATGGCGATCCTCTTGGTGATCCAACCGAGGTGGCACTTTATACCAAAGTTCAGCAACTTGGGTACGATCCACAACAGCTTAAGGAGGAGTATCCGCGGCTTGCTGAAATCCCTTTTAGTTCCGAACGCCAGGCAATGAGCACTTTGCATCGAACCCCATCAGGAGATGTCTTGCTCCTCAGCAAGGGAAGTTTTGAGGCAATATCCGCTTGTTGTCAGAGGTTTGATCGATCGTTGGCAGAGTCTCGCCTTGCTGAAATGGCAGACGATGGATTACGAATTCTGGCTTTTGCTTTCCATCGATTTAAAAATTTTCCGAAAAGTTTGCATGAGAAGGATCTTGAGAAAAACCTGGAATTTCTCGGCTTAAGTGGTGCTCTGGACCCACCTCGCGAGGAAACAGCGGCGGCGGTGCAGCAATGTCGGCAAGCAGGGATTACTCCAGTGATGATCACCGGGGATCATCCTTTGACTGCGGTACGAATCGCTGCACGGATCGGCTTGGTCGAATCAGCAACAGCCCGTGTTGTCAGCGGTTCTGAATTGGCGACTCTTTCACATGAACAACTGGTTGATCTGGCTGGGGAGGTGAGGGTTTATGCTCGAGTTGCCCCGGATCAAAAACTCAGGATTGTTGCCGCCCTGCAGGAGCGAGGAGAATCGGTGGCGATGACCGGTGACGGGGTTAATGATGCCCCGGCGTTGAAGCGGGCTGAAATTGGAATCGCTATGGGGATCACTGGCACCGATGTGGCGAAAGAAGCGGCAGAAATGATATTGCTGGACGATAACTTTGCTACTATTGTTCATGCGGTTCGCGAAGGGCGGGTTGTTTACGCCAATCTTCGCAAGTTTTTCAAATATATTCTGGCCTGTAATGTAGGGGAAATCTGGACTATTTTTCTCGCCCCCTTTCTGGGGTTGCCACTGCCCTTGCTGCCAATTCATATTCTCTGGATTAATTTGATGACAGATGGTGCTCCCGGTCTGGCATTAGCAATAGAGCCGGCTGAAAAAGGGATTATGCACCGTCCACCAATTCCTCCCAGCGAAAGTTTATTTGCCCGGGGAATGTGGCAACAGATTCTTTGGGTTGGATTACTGATCGGAGCCAGTTGTCTCTTGACTCAGAAAATTGCCATAGTTCAGGGCTGGCACTGGCAGACGATGGTGTTTACAGTCCTTTGCTACAGCCAGCTGTTTAATTCCCTGGCAACTCGTTCGGAGAAGCAATCTATCTTTACTCAGGGAGTCACATCAAACCTGCCTTTACTGTTGATTGTGCTGGTCAGTATTGCAGTTCAACTGGGAATCATATATGTTCCCGCACTGCAGTCGTTGTTTCATACTGAGTCTCTTGGTTTTGTGGAGTTAGCGTTCTGTTTTGCCATGTCAACCGTTGTTTTTTCTGCGGTTGAGGTGGAGAAGTTGTTACTGCGGCGTAATTGGTTATCATATAGATAAACGTTCGATATTGCGTAGAGGCGTATTGCCTGCGCTCCTACAGATTAGGATAATTCATGAACAAACAAAAAATGACCCCCGGTCAGTCGATTCACGGTTTTTTCGTCGATCAGATTGATTCACTGCCAACCATCAATGCAACCATGATCCGCCTGCACCATCAGGTGACGGGTGCACGATTTATGCACCTGGACCGGGATGATGATAATCATCTGTTTGCGGTTGGGTTTCGTACTCCACCGGATGATTCAACCGGTGTTGCCCATATTCTTGAGCATACCGCGCTGTGTGGATCAAAACATTTTCCGGTGCGCGATCCGTTTTTTTCGATGCTCAAACGCAGCCTTAACAGTTTCATGAATGCGATGACTGCCAGCGATTGGACCCTCTATCCATTTTCCAGCATGAACCGGAAAGATTTTCATAACCTGCTTGATATTTATTTGGATGCCGCTTTTTATCCCCGTTTGACCGAGCGGGATTTCAGCCAGGAAGGGCATCGTCTTGAATATGCCGAAGGTGATAATCCTGAGTCGCCACTGGAGTACAAGGGGGTGGTGTATAACGAGATGAAGGGCGCCATGTCCGATCCTTCTTCATTGTTGACCCAGCGTCTGGATAAGCATCTCTATCCAACCACAACCTATCGGCATAATTCGGGTGGTGAACCGGAAGATATTCCCAGTTTAAGTTGGCAGCAACTACGGGATTTTCATGCCCGTTATTATCATCCAAGTAATTCCTGGTTTTTCAGTTCCGGAAATCTTGATTTATCTGACCTGTTGGGGATTGTTGAAGATCGGGTGTTGAAAAATTTTGAACGGCTCGATTCGGATACGGAAGTTCCTGCTGAGCAGCACTTGAAAGCCCCTTTACAGGTGACAGAGAAATATCCTCTTGATGCTGGTGAACCGCTTGAAAAACGTTCGATGGTCGAAGTTGCCTGGCTTGGCTGCGATATTAATGACAGTTTTGAGCGGTTATCCATGTCATTGCTTGCTGCTCTTTTGCTTGGAAATCCTGCCGCTCCCCTCTACAAAGCATTGCTCGATTCCGGCCTGGGAGCCAATCTGGCGCCGGGAACCGGATATCATGATGATAATCGCACCACCTATTTTGCTGTTGGTCTGCAGGGAACTGATCCTGAGCATGTCGAGGCGATAGAAAAGCTGGTTCTGGAGACTCTTGAACAAGTTGCCAGGGAGGGTTTCTCTCGGGAGCGGATTGATGCGGCTATCCATCGGCTGGAATTTTCCAACCGTGAGGTGACCGGCGACAGCTATCCCTATTCGTTATTGTTGCTGATGCGTCTGATCGGTCCCTGGATTCACGGTGGTGACCCGTTGGCTGCGTTGAACTTTGAGAAGAATTTGAAACAGCTGCAGGGAGAGTTGGATAAAGGGTCATTTTTTGAAGATTTGATCCGCAATAGACTGCTCGATAACTCCCACCGCGTGACTTTGTTATTACAGCCGGATACTAATCTTGGTCCACAGCAGGAGGCTGCTACGCGAACTGAGTTGGATGAAATTGAACAGCAGCTCAGTAAGTCAGCGAAAGAGCAGCTGGTAGTGCAAGCCGGAGAACTACAAGCTGCCCAGGAAGCGCCAGAAGATCTCTCTTGTCTCCCGACTCTCGAATTAAGTGATATCCCTCCAAGTGAGCCAGCAGTTCCAGTTGAGCAGCAGTTGGATAAACTGGTCAAAGAATTCTGGTTTGCGCAACCAACGAATGGCATTGGAGTGGTGACGTTCAATTTTGGCCTCGATAGTTTGACCGCTGAACAGCGTAAATATCTCCCGATTTTCAGTAGTTTGTTGACTCAGGTTGGTGCTGGGGAGCGGGATTATCTGCAGATGGCTGAAGCAATGGAAGCTGTGACTGGAGGAATTTCTGCACGAACTTCACTCCTTGATGATCCGCAAGATCCGAATAAGTTTACCACCAGTTTCGAGTTGAAAGGGAAAGCGCTGGTGCGTAATTGTCAGCCACTGTTCGGTTTACTCCAGGATGTTTTGCTGGCTCCAGATTTTACCGATCTCCAAAGAATCCACACGGTTTTAAATCAGTTACAGGTCTCACTGGAAAACTCAGTGCCTCAATCGGGTCATACCTATGCGGCGAGAGCAGCCGCGGCTTGTTTATCTCTGGTTGGGCAACAGCGGGAGCAATGGTCGGGACTTTCACAGGTTGCAGTGATCCGAGAACTGGCTGCCAAGCCGGCAGAAGAATTAGGTGCTCTGGCAACAATTTTTGCTGAAATTGCGAAACAGTTATTTAATCAGTTGCAGTTACAGGCGGCGGTCACAGTTGAGGCAGAAAACTTTACTTCTTTCAAAACGGCATTGAAGCAATTAGTTGAAAAAATCCCTGGGCAATCAGCACAACCGCAATCGCTGGCTGAGGAGTTCAACTCTCAACCTATGCGGCAGGGACTCATCTGGTCATTGCCGGTAAACTATGTGACCCGGGTTTTTCGGGCGGTTCCCTATACCCATCCCGATAGCGCAGCTTTGACGGTTTTGGCCAAGCTGCTGCGGTCAGAATTTCTCCACCGTGAAATCCGCGAAAAGGGTGGCGCTTACGGCGGTCTGGCGGGGTACAATGCTGAGGCTGGTCAGTTCAGTATGCTCTCTTATCGTGATCACCATATCATGCGGACTCTACAGGTCTATGATCAAGCCATCGACTGGGCTGTTGCTGGGAAATATCCCTCCGATTCGGTCAAGGAATCGGTGCTTGCTGTTTTTGGCGATCTTGATAAACCCCTTTCTCCAGCGGGAGCGGGAGCCCATGAATTTGCCAACATTCGCCAGGGGATGACTTTGAAGATGCGTAATCAAAAGCGTCATCAGCTTCTAGCCGTCGATGCAAATGCACTCCAAAAAGTCGCTGAAAAGTATCTCAAAAACGGAGTAAGTGCCGTTGCTGTCTTGGCGGGAGAAGCTGCATTGCAGCAAGCGAATGAGGATCTGGGGGAGAATCCGCTAGAGTTGCTGAAAATTTGACATTTTAAAACCACAGAGTCGCCGGGGAAACAATTTTTTTGAGGTTTTAAAAACAAGAAAGTTTAGTCTTCTCTGATTTTCTCAGTGCCTCTATGGTTATCCTGAAAGTAAATATAATGGAAAAACAACAATTCTTCGCCACCGCGCCACTCGGTATGGAACCCCTGCTTGCTACGGAACTTGAGGATCTGGGTGCGGTAGAGGTCAAACAGGAACGAGCCGGAGTACGGTTTTCCGGTGATCTGAAGATTGCCTACACGGCCTGTCTCTGGTCGCGTCTGGCGAGTCGAATCCTCTTGCCGCTGGTCAGTTTTGAGGCTCTGGATCCCGATCAACTTTATACAGAAGTTTTAAAAATAGATTGGTCGGAACAGTTGTCGGTGGAGAACACTCTGGCGGTTGATTGTACTCTGGTGAATTCAAAAATTAACCATTCCCTTTACGCTGCGTTGCGGGTCAAGGACGCCATTGTTGATCAGTTTCGTTCC
>JASJGT010000091.1:0-3238 GCA_033791405.1 Desulfuromusa sp. | reverse complement strand
CAATACGGAAGAATTGAAGGAAGCGAAGCGGAGACTACGTGAACAGGCAGTGGAACCAGCTGAAAAGGCCTTTGTTTTTGCTGCGCTGGAAAGAAACAACTGGAATGTGACCAAAGCGGCAGAAGAAACCGGGATGCTTAGACCCAACTTTCAGGCGTTACTAAAAAAACTGGGAATCTCGGTCAAAGATCATACCTAGTATCAACTCCCCTAAGACAGTTTTTCATCCCCCTCAGCCCCTGGCAGCTCATCATCAACTTTAAAATAGATTGAAAACCGCGTCCCCTCTCCCTCGCGACTCTTAACGTCGACCCGACCACCGTGATTCTCAATAATTCCATAAGAAACTGACAATCCCAGCCCAAAACCTTTTTGTGATTTTGTTGAGAAAAATGGATCAAAAACCTTATCCAGATTTTCCTGACTGATCCCTGTCCCAGTATCTTCAACAATAATTTCTATCTCTTTGTCCTTGTCAACCCACTGCGTACTGATGGTCAATTTACCACCATTTGGCATAGCCTGCCCTGCGTTGATAAACATGTTGAAGAATACCTGCTGGAGTTGATCAGCATCAATTTCGAGATCGGGCAAAGACTCTCCACTGTGAAACTGGATATCAACATCCTGAAAAATAATCTGATGGGAAACCAGTGTCAGAGTATGTTCAATAATCCGATTAATCGAGTCCCGTTTCTTCTCTGGAAAAGATTCCCGGGCAAACTCCAACAATCCACGGACAATTTTGGCACACCTCCCTGTTTCTGAAACAATCAGCTCAAGGTTATCTTTAACCTGCTGCGGCAGATCCGGAGTCTTTGATGACAGCGATGCAAACATTAAAATGCCAGTCAATGGATTGTTGATTTCGTGGGCAACACCCGCAACCAATTCTCCCATTGAAGCAAGTTTTGCAGAACGCAACAACTGACTTTGCATATCTGATATTTCAGCAGTCCGTTGTTCAACTTTATGCTCCAGCGTGTTCCCCCATTCTTTCAACTCAAGCTGGGCCTGACTCAGATTGTCGGCCATATCGTTAAATGAACGTCCCAATTCCCCAATTTCATCTTTAGAGGATATCTTTACCCGGGCAGAAAGATCTCCGGCTGAAAGAGACTGCGTCTTTTCCAGTAGGCCGTGAATCGGATCACAAATATATTTGCGGGTTAAAAAATAGTGACAAAGGGAAAGAATAACCAACATAATCGTTGTTGAAGTTATGACATCAACATGATGAGAATGCGCCAAGTCAGCCATTTGACCCTGAGTCATTACCAAATCAAGAACACCAATTTTCTTTTCCTCAGCCGAATGGATATGACAAGCAGCGGTGTAGCAGGTCGGTTCATTATAAATACCCCGGGTCACACTCAGGTACTGAGTGCCGGTGTCATCTGAAAAAGACCGACTCCGTTTTTCTATCGGGACATCAACCAGGGCCTTGGAATCGCCAAGATGACAAAAAGAACAACTCTCATCGTCTTCACCCAGGACCGTTCCAATCTCATTCTTGTTCATTGAAAAGTTAACCACACCTTCTTTCCCAAGGATGCGAATCCGTTTCACCCGCGGGGTTTTCCCTATTTCCTCAATCATCAGCTGTAGCTGTTCGCGATCATCTGCCAGCATCAAATGATAGGAATCGCGTAAAATCATCTCTGAAAGCATGTCTGACTCTTGTAGAGATTTTTCAGAAAAAATCTTCTGCACCTTTTCTATGTGTAAAAAGGCGGAAACAACCATGACAACAAGCAGAACAATACTTATTATTGCCGTATGTCTAATTGCCAACCGAACACGCATTTTTAACTCCTTAGTGAAAACATATATGTGCAGCGACGGACAGCTTACTGAACAAAAGGATTTTTTAAAACCCTCAATTCATAAATAGTGGACATAACACCCTGTTCTGCCCAGTACTATCGGCATAATCCCGACCTAAACTATCAAGTGTTCCCATTGCCTTTTCTGTAAGGCTGAAGTATAAAAACTCTTCCTCTGTACTTAAATCATAGGGCAAACACAAATGGGATACAGGACTCTTCAACAAGCGGTCATCGATCTGGAAAGTAGCGGACAACTGATCCGCATCAATCGGTCGATTGAACCAAAACTTTTGGCTGGTGCAATTCAGAGGCGTGTTTATCAGCATCAGGGGCCGGCATTACTTTTCACAAATCTCACCGACAGTCGTTTCCCTGCTGTTGCCAACCTGTTTGGCACTCTGGATAGAACCCGCTATTTATTCCGAGATACTTTGCGGCAGGTCGAAGCTCTGGTTAAGTTGAAGCTTGACCCAAAAAGTTTGCTTAAAACGCCAACTGCATTTTTATCTGCCCCATCTGCAGCCCTACACCTACTGCCGAAGAAGGTCAAATCGGCACCTATATTAAGATATCAAACCAGTATCAGTGACTTGCCACAGATAAAGAACTGGCCGGATGATGGTGGTGCGTTTATTACCCTTCCCCAAGTTTACAGTGAAAGTGGCAGGAAACCAGGAATTCGTTCCTCCAACCTGGGAATGTACCGCGTACAGTTGTCGGGGAATGACTACCATCAGGATCACGAAATCGGCCTCCACTATCAGCTTCATCGTGGTATTGGGGTTCACCATCAAGAAGCGCTGGAGCTTGGACAGCCATTTCGGGTTAATATTTTTGTCGGTGGCCCACCAAGCTTGACAGTGGCGGCAGTCATGCCACTCCCAGAAGGGATGCCGGAAGTCTCTTTTGCCGGGCTGCTTGGCGGTCATAGAATTCCAATGGTGCAATCCTCCGGTTTTTTACCAATGCCGGCAGAAGCAGATTTTGTTATCTGTGGCACAGTAGACCCTCAGCAACAAAAACCAGAAGGCCCCTTTGGTGACCATCTCGGCTACTACAGCCTGGCACACGATTTCCCCCTGGTTAAAGTTGAGCGGGTTTACCACCGCCCTGACGCTATCTGGCCGTTCACTACAGTTGGCCGCCCACCACAGGAAGACACCAGTTTTGGAGAATTCATCCATGAGCTGACCGGTGCCCTGATACCAGAGGTTCTCCCCGGGATAAAAGCGGTTCATGCCGTCGATGCTGCTGGAGTTCATCCCCTATTACTTGCTATCGGCAGCGAACGTTACACCCCCTACAGCAAAACCGACCGACCACAGGAGCTGTTAACCCAAGCCAATGCCATACTGGGGCAAGGACAGTTATCCCTAGCTAAATATCTACTAATTGCTAACGAAAGTGAC
>JASJGT010000090.1:0-8780 GCA_033791405.1 Desulfuromusa sp. | reverse complement strand
GTCGGTACCAAGCAGATAAATTTCCGAATTTTTATCTTTTGACAGCGTCAGCGCAATCTCACGACCATCCGGGCTGTAGCGTCCACCAATATTCAGCCCCGACTTGAGTGATAATCGTGATTCACGACCGGTGTAGATTTCCTTGCGGTAGAGATCGGGGTTCTCTTTACTGTAAGAGGTAAAAATCAACTCTTTCCGGGTTGGCGAAAAGTCAGGATTGAGGACAATAGAGCGATGTTTGGTCATCTGAATTGGATGGTGTCCATCAACATCCATTAAATAGAGTTCCTTGTGGCCGGTTCGCTTGGAAATATAGGCAATTTTAGAAGCAAACGGCCCTTTTTCACCGGTCAAGCTTTTCAGGATCTGATCGGCAAAGGTATGGGCGATTTTGCGCACATCTGTCAACTTACCAACATAACGCCGTCCGGTTAGCAATCGCTGGGTAATCACATCAAAAAGGCGCAGTTCAATGGTCAGCTTTCCTGCAGTCACACTATAACCACCCTTAATCAATGCTTCGGATCCAAGCATCCGCCACTGGTTAAAATCGATATCGTTTCTACGCAGACCCAACTTATCGGCATCACCCAAAAATGAGGCAGGATCAACCATATCAAACAACCCGGATAGATCCAGATCTCCCAGCAGAACCTGCTGAAACTCCGCCGCCACTGCTGGTGGCGATGCCGCCCCCACCCCCATAGGCAACAACCGGGTCATGGCAAGAGGAATCGTCTGCTCACCCGGTGCACTGATTTCAATCCTGGCAGCAAAAGAAGCAGAAAAAGGTAAACACAGAATAATTATGAGAAGAACGCTTATCTTAAAAGTTTTCATGGTTTATCCAACATGTCCTTAAGATTAAAGAAAATATGAAATTCCATCGACTCTGGAAGTGGTTGATTCAATTGTCTAGATTTTGTAATTGCCCGGGTCAGAGATTCATCAAAAGCGTTGTTTCCAGACTTCTTCAAAAATTTGTGGTGAATCAGCGTTCCATTAGCATTATAAAACAACTTCACTTCAGCTTCCGGGTTACCGGCGGCCTGATACTTGGAAAAACTCCACTGTTGTTGAATGAATTCCTGGACAAAAGCAATAGCACTGACACCTGCTTCATCACCTTTACCATCCATCATCCCAACCGGCGCATCTGTAGTTGGAGATTCAATATTGCTGCTTTCAGCAATAGCTGCCGCTCTCAGAGCTGTAAGCTTATCTTTTCGAACCTGTTCACTCGCTTTTTGCTCCTGAGCGGCACGCATCTTTTTCAAGCGCGCTTCTAACGCACTTTCCTGGGCTTTGCTCACAGCGGGCTTTGTGGGCTGTGGCTTCTTTTTTACCGGCTCTGGTTTCGGAGCAGGTTTTGGTTCTGGTTTTAGTTCTGGTTTTGGTTCTGGCTTAGGCTTCACCGGTTCAGGTTTCGGCTCTGGCTCTGGGTTTGGTTTCGGTGGTATCGGCTTAGGTTCTGGTTTAGGCTTGACCGGAACCGGTTTTGGTTTGGGGGGAATCGGAATCGGTTTCGGTTTGACAGCCGGTTTTGGCTCTGGTTTTGGTTTGGGCTTAACCGCCGGTTTCTCTTTCACCGGAGTTGCTTCAGGTCGCCCTGCCTGGGGATTCTCAACAATTTTATTGACCAGATTGACCCGATAAACAGGTGGCTTTTCAATATTACGCGTGGGAAAGAAGGGAGAGTAATAAAGAACCGGCACCAGCAGATGGAGCAACACCGAAATCAGCAGCATCTGTTTGAATCCAGGTTCAAACACTGACTGTAACTGCTGCCAGCGTTGTTTACGTGATGATTCCATGGGTTAGCCGTTATTCCTCAGGAAGGCGGGTCACCATTCCGAGCTTTTCCACCCCGGCTTTTTTTACTGCCGCCATCACCTTCACAACCCGACCGTAAGAAACATTCTCATCTGCTTCGAGGAAAACTTCTCGATCTGGCTTCCCTTTTAATGCCTGCTGAATCACTGGTCCCAATTTGGTCAACTGATCAATCTTCGCCTTACCGATTAAAATTTGTCCGTTTTTTTGCAGCGTAATCACCAGTGGTTCCTGTTGCGCCGGCAACCCCGGAGCTTCAGCGACTTCAGGTAGATCGACTTCGACTCCCTGATCGAGCATTGGAGCCGTGACCATAAAAATAATCAACAGCACCAACATGACATCGACAAAAGGGGTCACATTGATCTGAGACATACTACTGCGCCGCGCGCTGGATGGACGTCCTACTTCCATCTAGTTTCCTCGCTCCATCCGTTCAACGATATTCAAAAACTCTTGACTGAAGTTATCCATCTCACCAATCAGAATATTGACCTTGTTGAGAAAATGGTTGTAACCCATAACCGCTGGAATTGCTGCTGCCAGACCAATCGCGGTCGCAACTAAAGCTTCAGAAATACCCGGGGCAACAACAGCAAGTGAAGCACTCCCGGTTGTACCGATCCCGTGGAAGGCGTCCATAATTCCCCAAACCGTTCCAAATAAACCAATAAACGGAGCGGTGGCGCCGGTTGTTGCCAGAAATGTCAGATATTTTTCCAGACGTTGGGTTTCCTGAGTTGTGGCACGCCGTAACGCACGACCCACCATCTCCGTGGTATCCATCTTTGAAGAAAAGTCTCCCGGTTCAGCAGGATCAGCGCTTTTCTTTTTCAATTGAAGCATCTCGTGGTATCCCTCGCGAAACAGGGTGGCGATCGGGGAGTGGCTGAACTCCTTGATCCCCTGTCCAACCAGATCAAAACGCTTTTTCTTCCAGAAAAAATCAAGAAAGCGATCTGATTCTTTAATGGCTCGCTGGATAACTGAAACTTTGTAAAAGATAATCGCCCAGGATACGAGCGAAAAATAGACCAGAATGAGCAGCACCAATTTAACAACTGGTCCAGCGCTTAAAACAAGATCCAACAAAAGCTTTCTCCTTTGAGAGGGCGCACAAACAAAGCACCAGCAGAAATTAAAGTAATCTTTTGATTATCCGGTAGCTGTCAGAGCAAGTCAAGATGTCAGCCCCATTTGACAATAAACGGCTAAGAAAACTGGTCGATATAAGGGCAACCTTTACACGTTTTAAAAAAAGTGATTCCTCCCTGGTTTTTCTAAAATGTTACTTTTTATCTTGTCCTTATCGGGAGTTATCCACTTTATCCACAGGGTTATCAACGATTCAGTTATTTTGCCCTTCAACCATGGCATAGGCAGAGTGGTTATGGATCGATTCGAAATTCTCACATTGAATTTTAAACCAACTGATCTGTTCGACGCTCCGCAGTTTCTCGGTCACCGCCCGCACCATGTCTTCGACAAACATGGGATTATCATAGGCCTGTTCTGTCACCGCCTTTTCATCCTCACGCTTCAGCAACGCATAGACAGGACAACTGGCACATTTTTCAACCCACTGGATGAGGTCTTCTAACCAGATATGTTCAGAATATCTGATCTGGACCGTCACAATACTCCGCTGGTTATGGGCGCCACGTTCGCTAATTTCTTTGGAACAGGGACACAAAGATGTCACAGGAATGCTGGCCTCAAGGATAAAATCAAAATCTTCCGCCTGTGTACCGATCATACGACATTGATATTCCAACAAACTACGAGCACCAGATACCGGAGCCCGTTTCTCAATAAAATAGGGAAAATCAAGCTCGAGATGTGCTCGACCAGAGCCTAAACGAGATTTCATCTCAGCCAGGATGGTTTCCATATTTTCAACACTGATTCCATCGTGATAAAGGTTAAGCACTTCAATAAAACGACTCATATGAGTCCCTTTGAAATGCTCAGGCAGATCAACATACATGTTAACCCTTGCCACAGTGTGCTGTTGTTCACGATATTTATCCAGCACCACGATCGGATAGCTAATATCCTTCACCCCAACTTTATCGATGGCAATATTACGCGTATCCTTGCTCTGCTGCATATCGGGCATGGGTATCTGGTTTAGCTTTTTTTCGTCACTCAACATAGGGAATAGGGTCCTTCTGCCCGGCATCAGCAAAACCTTTTAAGCGCAACCGACAGGAATCACATTGACCACAGGATAAACCTTCTGCTGTCGGGTCATAACAAGAATGGGTGAACTGATAATCGACCCCCAGCGCCAATCCCTGTTGAATAATTTGTCCCTTGGACAAATTAAGTAGCGGCGCATTGATATGGTAGGGATTCCCCTCAACTCCCGCCTTGGTTGCCAGATTTGCCAGCTGTTGAAAAGCCTGGATAAATTCAGGGCGGCAATCAGGATAGCCCGAATAATCAAGGGCATTAACACCAATATAAATATCTGCGGCACCAAGAACCTCGGCCCAACCAAGGGCAAACGAAAGAAAGATGGTATTACGAGCAGGAACATAAGTGATGGGAATCTCCCCCTCTTCAGTTGCATCTTTTGGCACATCAATATCTGCCGTCAGAGCGCTACCCCCCATTTTTCGGAGATCAATATCGACCACCATATGTTCTTTGGCTCCAATCAATGGAGCATATTCACGCGCTTTTTCCAACTCGATCGTATGCCGCTGGCCATAAGCAAAACTGAGGGCATATGCCTCAAAGCCTTGATCGCGAGCAATCGCCATACAAGTAGTAGAATCAAGACCACCACTATAAAGTACTACAGCTTTTTTCATATGAATCCGTCTTTCTTTTATTCTCGATCTCTGGCGGGGGAGCATAAGCCGATCTTTAACGGCGGTCAAGCCTTGGACGAAGAGCCTTGAACATCCCAAGCAACTTGCCGGACTATCAACTGACTGACAGCTAAATAACTCCATTTCCCAAACAATGTATTTTCAACAAATTCGTTGTCCCTGCTGCAGAAAGCGGACTCCCCATGGTAATAACCACGACGTCACCACGCTGCAGCAACCCACACTTGAGAACAGCGGCATCAACCGAAAAAATTTGTGCTTCGGTGTTCCCCTGAATGTCAACTCGCAATGAACTGATCCCACGATAAAGAGCAAGATGGCGTTTCACCTGTTTATTTGGAGTCACAGCAATAATTGGCAGAGTAGGGCGATATTTGGCAACCAGAGCTGCCGTACTACCGGTCTGGGTAAAAGCAAGAATAGCAGCGGCACCAACATTCTCAGCTACCTGGCAGGCTGCCCGCCCAATTGTGCCCGAGAGGCTTTGTTTCGCAAATTCTTCTTCCGCGGCAACCTGACACTGAATTCCAAACTGCGGATTCCCCTCAACATCCCTGGCGACGCGATCCATCACCTTGACTACTTCAATCGGATATAAACCAGTTGCAGTCTCTCCCGAAAGCATCACCGCATCGGTCCCATCGAGAATAGCATTGGCAACATCGGAGGTTTCTGCCCGGGTTGGTCGCGGATGGGCAATCATACTTTCCAACATCTGAGTTGCAGTAATCACCGGTTTTCCCTGCTGGTTACATTCGCGGATAATTCGCTTCTGAATCAACGGCACCTGCTCAGAGGGGACTTCCACTCCCAGGTCACCTCGTGCGACCATCACCCCATCTGCAATCTCTAGTATTGCAGAAAAATTATCCACCGCTTCCGGCTTTTCAATTTTGGCAATCACCTTGATTGATGAATTCCGTTCAGACAATATTTGTTGCAACTGACCGACTTCTGCAGCAGCTCGAACAAAAGAGAGTGCAACCCAATCCAGTTGCTGGGTGATGGCAAAATCTAGGTCGGCAAAATCCTTCTCTGTCATTGCCGGAGCAGAAACTTTCACCCCCGGTAGGTTGATCCCTTTACGGTTCTTGAGTTTCCCGCCAAATTTAACCCGGCAATGAACCTGTTCACCTTCCACCCGTAAAACTTTCAGCTCCAACTGTCCATCATCAAGGAGAATTTGATCGTCCGGTACAACATCCCCAGGCAAAGCCTGGTAGGTGGTTGGAATCAATCCGTCAGCTCCCTCGATATCAGCAGTCGTAATAATCACCTCCTGCCCGGCAACAAGCTCCTGACTCCCGCCGCGCATCAGGCCGGTACGGATTTTGGGGCCCTGTAAGTCACCAAGAATGGCAACTGCTTTTTGATATTGGTCGGAAAGTTCTCGAATTTGCTTAATCCAGATCTCTTTTTGTTCCAAGTCACCATGGGAAAAATTCAATCTGAAAACATCTACACCTGCCTTCAACAACTGCTCTAATTGCCCCCTCTCGGCACAGGACGGGCCAACCGTGGCAACAATTTTAGTTCGACGATACATTTCTTTTCTCCCAATCACAGTCTCTTATATATTGACAAGCTGTTGCTCCACCATTCACTGCGTGGTATAAAATCAACTACTTTTATCAGCATTTGATGAGCAGCTAAACAAAAATTTAAATAAATCTTTCTTATTATCGTTATTGAGACCATGAACCGTTATCTGAAATATACCTTTTTCTCCCTACTCAGTTTGCCACTCCTTGGAGCAGCATTGCTGATCGGTGCTTATTTTTATGTCTCCGCAACCCTGCCAAGGGTTGAAACCCTGTCCGATTACCATCCCCCCCTGATTACCCGAATCTATGCCGATGATGGCGCTATCATCGCTGAATATTCCCGTGAACGACGGATTCTCGTCCCCTTTGAGAAGATGCCAAAAACCCTGGTACAGGCCTTTATTGCAGCTGAAGATGCCAGTTTCTTCAAACATCAGGGTATTGATTTTATCTCTATTTTCCGTGCGGCGCTGAAAAATGTGAAGGCTGGAGGAATTGCTCAGGGTGGCAGCACAATTACTCAGCAAGTTGCCAAAAAATTATTGTTGACCTCTGAACGAACTTTCACCCGTAAGTTTAAAGAGGCAATTCTCGCCTGGCGGATGGAAAAAGCCCTGACCAAGCAGGAAATTCTCTACCTCTACCTCAATCAGATCTATCTTGGCCACCGTGCTTACGGGGTTGAGGCGGCAGCAGAAAACTATTTTGATAAAAATGTTGAGGAGTTGACCCTGGCAGAATCAGCGATTATGGCTGGCCTCCCTCAAGCTCCCAGTCGCTATTCCCCTTATCGTCATTACCAGCGAGCCATGGAACGGCAGAAATATGTTCTCGGCCGAATGGTCAAGGAAGGATATATCACCCCGGAGGAATATACGCAGGCTGCACAGGAAGAAGTGACCATTAAACCACGTCTGAACAATCTGCTCGATGTGACCGCCTATTTCAACGAACAGGTTCGCCGTTATCTGGAAGAGCGCTTCGGGGAGGAACTCCTCTATACTGGGGGTCTTGAAGTTGAAACCAGTATCAACTTGCCAATGCAAAAAGTTGCCCAGCAAGCGGTTAGAGAAAATCTTCGCAATCATGACAAACGCCGTGGCTACCGTGGTGCTCAACAGGTTCTTGATGAAACATCACAGGCAGAATTTCTATTCAAACAACAGGAACAATTTGCCACTGAGCCCTTGACTGTGGGGAGCTTTACGCAAGCAGTAGTTGTCGGACAAAAAGGGGACCAACTCCTTTGTAAAATTAGCGATAAAAATGGAGCCATTTCGATCAAAGAATCAAAATGGGCTGCGCCAATTAAATTTACCAAAACCGAAGCTGAACCCCTTGGGAACGCAGAAGAAAAACAGACCCTTTTTCCTCTCGGCTCATTGATTGAGGTGAAAGTACTTGATTTAAAAGATCCGTTGCTAAAGCTCAGCCTGGAACAGAAGCCTCTTGCTCAAGGGGCACTGGTTGCCATAGACCCTTTTAGCGGACAGATCAAAGCGATGGTCGGTGGCTATGATTTCACCGAGAGCCAGTTCAACCGGGCGACTCAAGCCAAACGGCTCCCCGGCTCGGCGATTAAACCAATTATCTATGCAGCAGCTCTCGATCACGGCTATACCCCTGCCAGCATGATCCTCGACACACCACTGATCTATGAAAACAGAAAAGTTGACACGGGTAAGTTGGAAGAGTGGAAACCCAAAAATTATGAACAGAAGTTTTATGGTCCAACTCGCTTCCGCTATGCTTTAGCCCATTCTCGCAATGTCGTTACAATCAAGATTCTTGAGGATATAGGGATCAACTATGCAGCTAATTATGCCAAAAAAGTGGGCATTGTCACGCCGCTAGAGCGGGATCTGTCCATGGCTCTTGGATCAACCGCCGTCACTCCGCTAGAGATGCTGACCGCCTATACTGTTTTTGCGAATGGGGGAGTGTTGGTACCACCAACCTATATCACCAGGATTCGTGACCGAGATGGACGGATTCTGGAATCAATCGATCCGGCAGACTTTGCCACCGGCATGGCAGAAGATCAACGCCTGATCCGCAAACCGCCACGGCGGGTCATCTCACCAGAAACGGCATACCTGATCACCAATATTATGGAAAGTGTTGTTCGTGAAGGGACCGGTTGGCGAGCCAAAGCAATCGAACGCCCCTCTGCCGGCAAGACTGGAACCACTAATGATTTGAAAGATGCCTGGTATATTGGTTATATCCCGCAGCTCGCCTGTGCTTCCTGGGTTGGTTACGATATAGAACGCCCTCTGGGGAAAAAGGAAACGGGCTCACGAGCTGCAGCTCCCGCCTGGGTCAATTTTATGAAAGAGGCAGTCAAACAATATCCCGTACAGAATTTCCATGTCCCTGATTCCATTGAATTTCATCCTATTGACAAAGAAAATGGCCTGCTTCTGGAAGAAGATGAGCAACAAGCCTATTTTGAAGTCTTCGCCCCAGGAACCGCTCCAACTCAGATGAGTGCTGATGAACAATTAAAAGCACGTGATTTTTTCCGTTTGGATATGGAAGAAATATTGTAAAACCTCCACCC
>JASJGT010000089.1:0-10353 GCA_033791405.1 Desulfuromusa sp. | reverse complement strand
TCTCAACCCAGCCCACTCTCGAACCAGGGCATAAATCTTCGCCGCCTGGAGGGTATTGATCTGAAAAAAGGCTTCAGGGGCAATGCGTAGGCGGATATCTCCAATTCTTTCGATCAGATCGGGTAGCCCTTGTAGTTTCAGGGTTTTCCCACCCATAATTACATTGCCGGATGAGCTGTTGATGTTCTGATGGACGCCGATAACTTCCGGGACTTTCCGCATCAGAATTTTTGCCAGTTTGGGGAGTTGTTGCAGATCACGAAAGTTACTGACAAAGGTCACCAGAGCTTTGCCACTGAATGGACTGACACGAATCAGCAAATAGCGCAGCAGGCCACGTTGGTGATGAGCATTATAAACAGAAATCTTCTGCCGCTGGACTTCATCACGAACCACGGTGGCAATTTTATTGATCAGCGGGTGGTGAACCGGGCATTCTGGACAATCAATCACCTCGTGACTGCCCCGTTTGTAAAGTCCGATCAAAACCTTTTCCCGTTTGCGAGAAAAGGTAAGTTTAGCACTGGCTCGATAACCAAACGGGGGATCCGATGGTAGAACGGGGGGGACCTGCACTTCATCCAGTAATCCATGTTGCAACAGTGCTTCGGCAACCCGTTGTTGTTTGAATAGCAGTTGATCGGCATATTTCATACTGATCAGCGGACAGCCAAGGCAATCACGCTCCAGTTTGCAGGCAACATTCGCAGTCCGTTGTGGTGCGTTGCGCAGAACTCTACGCAGATTGGTAAAGATATGGGTTCGCCCGATATGCTCAACTTCAGCGACAACTGTTTCTCCCGGAAAGGCTCCCTGAATGACCGCAATTTTATTTTCATGCGGAGCGAGGCCGATGCCATCATGATCAAGGGTGTCGATGGTCAATTTGAGGGTTTCTGGCTGAGACCGCTTGGTCGTTATTTTCTTTTTTGCTGGTTTTTTCATAGCTACTTAATTCTTTATATAGTTCAACTGCGTCTAAAGAGACTGATCTCGAGCTTACATCCCGGATGTTCAAAGGCAGGCAGGGTACTCTTAGTTCTATGTTGCTGTCAAACATCGACAGGCTTGCTCGCAACTGGCAACTCAGATAAACTGCGCCACGCAAATAAGCTATCAAATGAATCTATAACCAAAACAAAGGCTGATTGCCACCAAGACGCCAAGAACACTATTTTTAACCGCTTTGATTCTCTTGGAGTGCTTGGCGTCTTGGTGGCTAATGCTTCAGTTTTTAAGTCTTTATTTAGCATCTTTTTTAGGGTTGTAGAACCGGAAGCCAAGGAGTTCAACCGTTGCGACACAAAACACGTCAGATCAAATTAGGCGATCTTACCATCGGTGGTGATGCGCCGATCAGTGTTCAGTCAATGTGCAATACCGATACCCGCGATGTTGCTGCGACATTGTCCCAGATAGAAGCGTTGCAGGAAGCCAAATGTGAAATCATCCGTTGCGCTGTGCCTGACCAGGAAGCGGCTGAGGCGCTTGGTGCAATCAAACGGGGCTGCCAAATTCCGTTGATTGCCGACATCCATTTTGAATATCAACTGGCGCTGACTTCTGTTGCGCAGGGGGTCGATGGGTTACGCTTGAATCCCGGTAATATCGGTGAACGCTGGAAGGTGGAAGAGGTGGTCAAGGCTTGTGCCGAGCGGCAGGTGCCGATTCGTATCGGAGTGAATGCAGGTTCGCTGGAACGAGAATTGTTGCAGAAATATGGCCATCCAACTGCTGAAGCGATGGTTGAAAGTGCCTTGGGGCATATTCGGATTCTGGAAGAGTTGAATTACACAGAAATTAAAGTGAGTTTAAAAGCATCTGATATTGCCAGAACAGTTGAGGCATATCGACTACTGGCAGGACAGGTCGATTATCCTCTCCATATCGGGATTACCGAGGCAGGGACAACCTGGAGTGGAACCATTAAAAGCGCTATTGGCCTTGGATCTCTATTGTATGACGGGATTGGTGACACCCTGCGGGTTTCATTGACCGGAGATCCTGTAGAAGAGGTGCGAGTTGGGTGGGAAATTCTCAAAAGTTTGCGACTTCGGGAAAAAGGACCGATATTTGTCAGCTGTCCAACTTGCGGCCGCTGTCAGATTGAACTCATCGAAATTGCCGAAGAGGTTGAGCAACGTCTGCATGATTTCCCCAAACCGTTGACGATTGCCGTGATGGGCTGCGTGGTCAATGGTCCGGGTGAGGCACGTGAGGCAGATTTGGGGATTGCCGGAGGAATGGGGCAGGGAATTCTTTTCCGCTACGGTGAGGTTGTGCGCAAAGTACCACAGGCCGAACTGGCAGATGCTTTGGTTGCAGAGGCATGGAGAATGATTGCAGAGCGGCAAGAGCAGGAATGAAAACCCTGTCATGGAAATAGCCCTTCTGGAACCATTTTATGCCGGATCCCATGCCTCTTGGGCGCAAGAGTATGTAGATCGGAGCCGCCATCAGGTCAAAATTCTTAGTTTAAAAGGGCAACATTGGAAGTGGCGGATGCACGGTGGAGCGGTGACCCTGGCAAAGGAGTTTCATGCCGGTGGATATAAGCCAGATCTGCTGCTTGCTACCGACATGCTTGACCTCACCACGTTTCTTGCCCTGACCCGTAAGCTGACAGTTAATATCCCCACTGCTATCTACTTTCACGAAAATCAGCTGACCTATCCCTGGTCGCCGACCGATCCCGACCCAGAGCAACAACGTGATATCCATTATGGATTCATTAACTATGTATCTGCTCTGGCTGCTGATGTGGTGTTATTTAATTCTGACTATCATCAACGCTCATTTTTGCAAGAGCTTCCAGGCTTTCTTAAGGCCTTTCCCGATTATAATGAAGTTGCGACAACGCAGAAGATTATTGATAAGAGCGGAACTTTGCACCTGGGCCTTGATCTGAAAAAGTTTGATGGCTGTCGCCGTGATTGTGAAAAGGAAGCGGATCGACCACCGTTGATCCTTTGGAACCACCGTTGGGAATACGATAAAAATCCCCAGGAGTTTTTTCAGGCTCTCTATCTTTTGCAAGAACAGAACGTTGATTTTGAGCTGGCAGTTTTGGGAGAGTCTTACCGTAAAGTGCCGAAAATATTTGCTGAGGCAAAGCTAAAACTGTCCGATCAAATTGTCCACTGGGGGTACGAACAGAATTTTTCCGACTACGCCGCCTGGCTGTGGCGGGCTGATATTATCCCCGTCACTTCGATTCACGATTTCTTCGGTATCAGTGTGGTACAGGCGATCTATTGCAATTGTTTTCCCCTGCTCCCAAAGCGACTCGCTTATCCTGAACACATAACGGCTGCTTATCGTGATCGTTGTTTCTACACCGATTTTTCTGATCTGGTGGCACGACTTAGAAGCGCTTGCTTGAACATTGAACCTCTGCGCCAGGAAAAGCTGCAAGTGATGGTTGATCATTACGATTGGGGTGGGATGGTCGCTGTTTATGATGATTTGCTGGAGAAAATTAAATGATATCAGTCTGGCAAGCGCTTGCTTTTCTGTAAGAATCGGGTTAATTTTCAACACTTATATTGTTTACCCCAACTCATCAACTGAACAGGAAATATTATATGCGCTACTCCCAATATTTTTTACCGACTCTTAAGGAAACTCCTGCCGATGCTGAAGTGATCAGTCATCAGTTGATGTTGCGGGCTGGAATGATCCGTAAAGCCGCCGCTGGTATTTATAGCTATCTTCCTTTTGGCCTACGTTCACTGCGCAAGATGGAACAGATTATCCGTGAAGAGATGGATCGAGCTGGAGCGATTGAGTGTCTGATGCCGATGGCAAATCCGGCTGAATTATGGCAGGAGTCGGGTCGCTGGGAGAAATATGGCAAGGAGCTGCTGCGCTTTAAGGATCGCAAATCTGCCGATTTCTGCATGGGACCGACCCATGAAGAGGTGATCACTGATATTGTGCGCAACACGGTCAATTCTTATCGTCAGCTGCCGCTGAATCTTTATCAGATCCAGACCAAATTTCGTGATGAAATCCGCCCCCGTTTTGGGTTGATGCGGGGTCGAGAATTTATTATGAAGGATGCTTATTCTTTCGATCTGGAAGATGCTGGTGCCGATAGTTCTTACGCTAAAATGTATCAGGCTTACCGAAATATTTTTAATCGTTGTGGGCTTAATTTCCGTTCCGTCGAGGCTGACAGTGGAGCTATTGGCGGAAACTTTTCCCATGAGTTTATGGTTTTAGCCGAATCGGGTGAGGATGGAATTGTTTCTTGTGATAGCTGCGAATATGCCGCAAATGTGGAGAAAGCGGAACTCATCTACCGTGAGCTGGAGACTCCAGCGGCAACACAGGAGCTGCAGAAGGTGGATACTCCGGGGCAGAAAACCATTGAA
The DNA here is from genome assembly GCA_033791405.1 of Desulfuromusa sp. GTDB lineage: Bacteria > Desulfobacterota > Desulfuromonadia > Desulfuromonadales > Geopsychrobacteraceae > Desulfuromusa. The sequence continues at coordinate 5,977 of JASJGT010000089.1, read as the reverse complement.
GAGGTTGCGGTATTTCTCCAAATATCCCCGCAACAGCTGGTGAAAACTTTGATCGTTCAGACCTCGGATGATGAAGTTCTGGCTGTTTTGTTGCGTGGTGACCGAGAGTTGAATGCGATCAAACTTGCCAATCTGCTTGATGTTGATTGGGTGCTGATGGCTGAAGATGATGTTGTCACCCAGACGACCGGCGCACCAACCGGATTTGCCGGGCCGATTGAGTTGGGAATCCGTGTTCTTGCTGATGCTGAAGTTAAGGGAATGGCTGATTTTGTTGTTGGTGGCAACGCGGTCGATGTCCATTTTATCGGTGCCAACCAAGTGCGTGATTTCGAAGTCAGTCAGTTTGCTGATTTCCGTCAGGCGGTGGCTGGAGACCCCTGTCCACGTTGTGCCGGTGGTAAGTTTGAAAGTTGGCGCGGGATAGAAGTCGGTCATATTTTCAAACTGGGAGTCAAGTATTCCGAAGCAATGAATGCTACGGTTCTGGATGCAGAAGGAAAATCTCGACCGTTGGTTATGGGTTGCTACGGTATCGGCGCCGGTCGGACTGTGGCGGCGGCGATTGAGCAGAATCATGATGAGTACGGGATGATATTGCCAATGCCACTAGCTCCCTTCCAAGTTCTGGTAACGATGTTGAATCCCAAGGATGATTTGGTGCGTGAGGCGGCAGAAAAACTCTATCAGCAACTGCTTGATGTAAATATTGAGGTATTGCTTGATGATCGGGATGAGCGTCCCGGGATCAAATTTAAAGATGCCGATCTGATCGGGATTCCGCTACGGGTAACAGTTGGTGCGCGCAATTTGAAAGAGGGCAATGTTGAACTGAAGGTTCGAAAGAGTGGTTCCATGTCGATGTTTTCACTTGATGATATTGCCCCACAGTTACAACAATTGGTTGCTGAAGGTTTGGCGTTTGAACTGGAAAGCTAGACCATCATCAGCTTTCTACATGGCTTTTTGCGAAACTTTCATGCGTAGCATATGTATGGATATAAAGAACTGATCAGAAGTTTATGACCAAACTTAAAGTCGATAAAAGTGGCTCCCTGAAATTACCAGCAGAAATATATCGACCATTGGGGAATCAACCTCTGGAGATAATTTCTGCTTCTTCGGGGCACCTGTTGCTTGGTCGTCCTGAAGCAGAAGGGCCAGTGCTGATTTCTGGAGTATTGGAAGAGGGTTCTGTTACTGATCTTCTCTCCTATTTCAACATGTTTCGCAAAACCGGTATTCTCACCATCGAGCTAGAGGGGGGATTGAAGGCTCTCTATTTTCAGCAGGGAGAAATTGTGTTTGCCACCAGCTCTTTTGCCAGTGAAGATCTGGGGGAAGTGTTGTTTTCCCTGGGGAAAATTGAGCGGGATGCGCTGCAGGAGTTACGCTTGCTGGTGAGTAAAAAGACCTCTCTCGGCAAGTTGCTGGTTGAGCGTGGTGTTGTTGCCCCCAAAGATCTTTGGTTAGCGGCTCGCAGCCAGGTTGAACATATTATCTACACCCTTTTTTCTGCCATTTCTGGTGGGTTTTACTTTCAATCTATGCCGATCGAACAGGAACAGATTTTACGTCTATCGATGAGTACTCAGAATATCATTATGGAGGGGTTGCGTCGATTAGATGAAAAAGCGCTGTTTATGCGCAAAATTATCTCTCTTGATTATTTTCCACTGGAAACCGGCAAGGAATCCGCTGATTTAACTCAGGCTGAAGCTCGACTGATGAACGTTGCCCAGGCTGGGCAGCAGACGGCTCGCAATCTGTTTCGAAAAATTGGGCTGCGTGAGTTTGATGGGATGCGGATTCTGTTTGGTCTGATAGAAAAACGACTTATCTGTATGGAGGATACTCCAACATCTGAAATTGAAGGGGTTCCGGGACAGATTTTAGCGGCCTATAACAGTCTTTTTAAAGTCATTTTCGCTCGGGTGATCAAAGTTCGTCCGGAATTTCCTCAGGAGGTTGCTCAATCACTGCGTGATTTACCGCAACCTTATTCATTTGTTTTGCGAGATGTAGAATTGCAAGATGATGGCACCCTTGATGGCCATCGAATCGTCACAAATTTAGTTGGTTTGGAGGAAGGGGACAAGAAGAAGCTGCTGGCCGATTCGCTCTGTGAAGTTGCTTTTACTGAAACCATGGCTTTGCGGCGGGATTTGGATGCTGAGCAGGCCAGACCATTGATTGCCCGGGTCCAGGAAGTCACGACCAAAATTCGGGATATGATCGGGAGAAATGAATGAAACAGGAAGCCAGAGATCGGTTGATTTTTGCTTTGGATGTTGATGGTTTTTCTGCAGCAGAAGAATGGGTTAAAAAACTGCATAGAAATGTGGGTCTGTTCAAGGTTGGCAAGCAGCTGTTTACTCGCTGTGGCCCTGAAGTTGTCAAGATGGTTCAGAATCATGGAGGTGAGGTTTTTCTTGATCTCAAGTATCATGATATCCCGAATACTGTTGCTAAAGCGGCGGTTGAGGCTTGTAAACTGGGAGTAAAAATTTTCAATGTGCATGCTCTGGGTGGGTCGGAGATGATGCGCAAAACGGTGGAAGAAGTTGACGCTTATTGCACTTCAGCTGGTATTAATCGGCCAATGATGCTGGCTGTGACGATACTCACCTCATCAACAGATGAAACCTTGCGTGAAGTTGGAATTGATCGCACGGTTGCCGAAATGGTTCCCCGCTTGGCAAAACTGGCTAAGGATGCCGGATTTGACGGCGTGGTTGCTTCGCCAAAGGAAGTGACTTTGATCCGAGAAGCGTGTGGTGATGATTTTGCGATTGTGACCCCTGGAGTCCGCCCGACTTTTGCCGCTCTGGATGATCAGAAGCGGGTCACAACTCCGACCGATGCCATTGCTGCCGGAGCTACAGCTCTGGTGATCGGGCGTCCTATCTCCGCTGCAAGTGACCCTTTGGAAGCCGCTGGGAAGATTCTGGTTGAAATTGAGAATGCACTGGAAAATTAATGGCTGACTACCTTTATGGGATCAATCCGATCAGTGAAGCTTTGCAAGGTGATGGTCGCAAGCCGCTTGAATTGCTTGTTATCAATGGTGAGCGGAATGACCGTTTGGATGATCTGGTTGTTCAGGCCAAACGGCAGAGTCTGAAAATCAATTTTCTGGAACGCCGAGAACTTGACCGATTGGCTGGTCATACCCATCATCAGGGTGTTTTGCTATCGCTGACTCCTTTTAGCTACGTTGATTTTGACGATCTTCTGCAAAACTGGCGTGCCAGTGGGCAGGTGGCGTTTTTTCTTCTTCTCGATGGCATTACCGATCCCCACAATTTTGGCGCCATCCTTCGCAGTGCTGAAGTTGCTGGTTGCAGGGGTGTTATTGTCGCCAAAGATCGCTCCTGCCCGGTCACTTCGGTGGTTGAAAAAACAGCTGCCGGCGCCCTTGCCCATTTAGTGTTGTGCCAGGTCACTAATCTTTCGCGTACGATTGATGAACTGAAGAAAGAGGGTATCTGGTGTTATGGGTTGGCAGGTGATGAGGACGCTCAGGAACTTTTTTCAACCGATTTAAAAGGTAATTTAGCTCTGGTTGTTGGCAGTGAAGGGAGGGGATTGCGACCGAATATTCGCAAGCACTGTGATGCTTTACTGTCAATTCCCATGGTGGGGCAAGTTAATTCCCTGAATGCTTCGGTTGCAACTGGAGTTGCTCTGTTTGAGGTGGTTCGGCAGAATAGATACCAATAATGCAGTATTTTTGCACAATGAAAAGAGATTGATTATTATGAACTTACTTAAAATTATTCTTGAACAGGAAGTTTATCCGGCTCTTGGCTGTACCGAACCGACTGCTGTCGCTTATGCGGCCAGTATTGCAGCCAAGGAGCTTTCCGGCCCTCTGGAACAAATTACTATCAGTGTCGATCCCGGTGTTTACAAAAATGGTCTGGCTGTTACCGTACCGAACACCAATGGTGAAAGGGGAAATTTGATTGCGGGAGTCTTGGGGGCTTTGATTTGCCGTCCGGAACTTAAAATGCAAATTCTGGATGGGGGTTCCCCGGAACTGATCGATCGGGCAAAAGAATTAATCCTTAGTAAAAAGGCGACCATCACCTGTGATACTACGTGGCACGGCCTGCATATTGAGGTTGGGGTTTCAGATGGTGCTTCCACAGTTAAAGCCACTTTAGTTGACAATCATACCAACCTGGTTTTGCTCGAAAAAGATGGAGAAGTTCTCTTTAGTGCTGATCCGATTGATGAAGGTCTACAGAAGTTTGATTATAAGAGTATTCTCAAGGATATGCAGATTGCTGATCTGGTTGATTTAGTTGAACAGCTGGATGACGAGGATTATGCTTATCTCTTAGAGGGTGTCGGTTATAATCAGGCGATGTCGACCGAGGGGTTGGAGATAAAAAAAGTTGGTTACTATCTTGCCGATCTCAAAGACAAAGGTTATCTCCAGAATGATATTTTTTCATCAACTAAAATTCTAACCGCCGCTGCAGCGGATGGCCGGATGGATGGCCTCAACCTGCCGGTCATGTCGAGTGGTGGGAGTGGCAACCAAGGAATCGTTGCGATCCTTGTCCCCTACAACGTTGGTCTCTGGTTTGAGATTGACGAGCGCACGATTGTTAAAAGTATTGCACTGTCACATTTGATTAATAGTTATATCAAATGTTTCACCGGTAGCTTATCGCCTATCTGTGGCTGTTCGATAGCGGCTGGAGTTGGTGCTGCAGTTGCTATTGTCTATCAACAGGCGGGTAAAAATATCGATCAGATGACCTTGGCAGTGAATAATCTGATCAGTGATCTGGGTGGTATGCTGTGTGATGGTGCCAAGGGTGGCTGTGCTCTGAAAGTTGTTAGCTCAACCGACTCGGCAATCCGTTCTGCCTATATGGCATTAAATAATCATGGAATCACGTCCATAGAAGGTTTTATCGGTCGTAGCGCCGAAGAAACAATTCAGAACCTGAGTCGTATCAGCAAGGATGGTATGGCTGGAGTTGATGATACGATGATCCAGATTATGTTGGAAAAAAACAGTTAGTTTTTTTTCTTGCATTCCGGTTTTTCATGGGTTATAAATCCCGTCTTGTGCTGGCGTAGCTCAATTGGCAGAGCACCTCACTTGTAATGAGGATGTTGGGGGTTCAATTCCTCTCGCCAGCTCCAGCAAAATCAAGGCAATTTCAGTAACGCCTGGTAATGATAAAATAGAAAAAGAAGAAATCCCCTGGAGGGGTTCCCGAGTGGCCAAAGGGACCAGACTGTAAATCTGATGGCGTAGCCTTCGGAGGTTCGAATCCTCCCCCCTCCACCATTTGAATGACTTGCCGGATAAGCCCGGCTGCTGTGCGCCAGGAGGCTGATAAGCCGATGGAACTGGGGCAGGGTCGTGTGGAGTCCTTTGCCACACATTTGATACGCGCTAGAGCTTGGGCGGGAGTAGCTCAGCTGGCTAGAGCATCAGCCTTCCAAGCTGAGGGTCGCGGGTTCGAATCCCGTTTCCCGCTCCATTTAGCTCTGTGCGAAAAAAAGGACGGTTGGCCCACATAGCTCAGTCGGTAGAGCGCATCCTTGGTAAGGATGAGGTCACCAGTTCAAATCTGGTTGTGGGCTCCATCTTATTATAGGATGTTTCGATTTATACAAAATAGATAGATTCTGTCGTTTGAATTTTGGTTGATTCACACAAAAACAGTAGACGAAAAAGACAACAAAGGGAGGTTTTACTATGTCCAAGGAAAAGTACGAAAGGACAAAGCCGCACGTCAACATCGGCACCATCGGTCACGTTGACCACGGTAAGACAACACTGACCGCAGCAATCACCAAAGTCCTGGCAGAGAAGTTGGGCAAAGGTGATGTCAAAGGATTTGATCAGATCGACAACGCTCCCGAAGAGCGCGAGCGCGGCATTACCATTGCGACTGCCCACGTCGAATATGAAACAGAAAACCGTCACTATGCACACGTTGATTGT
>JASJGT010000088.1:0-6103 GCA_033791405.1 Desulfuromusa sp. | reverse complement strand
GCAACCCAGAGAAGGATCAGGTAAGCAATCGCCAGGACAACGGAAACAACATAAATCGTTGCATCACCGGCAACAACTTTAATCCAGCCTAGACCGTAATAGGTTCCCCCCGCGAGAATGATCATCGTTAAGAAAGAAAAGGCAAACGACATAAGCCGCTGAGCCGCTGTTTTTGTGACCGTCTTTTTCATCCCCTCCAGGCCCATTTTACAAGCTTCAAGGTGGACAATATAAACTAAAGCAATATATGAGATAATCGCCGGAAGAAATGCGTGTTTTATAACTTCAATGTAGGTAATGCCAACATATTCGACCATCAGGAAGGCTGCAGCGCCCATAACCGGGGGCATCAACTGACCATTGGTAGAACAGGCAACCTCAATAGCACCCGCCTTTTCAGAACTAAAACCAACTTTTTTCATCAGAGGAATAGTAAAAGTTCCGGTTGTTACGACGTTGGCAATGGAAGAACCGGAAACCAGACCGGTCAAACCAGAAGAAACAACTGCGGCTTTTGCCGGGCCACCTTTTAAATGGCCGAGAGCAGCAAAAGCGGTGCGGATAAAGTAGTTACCGGCGCCTGCCGCTTCAAGCATGGCACCAAACAGCACAAACATAAAAACCATTCCGGTTGAGACGCCCAGGGCAACACCGAAGACCCCTTCTGTCCCCAACCAGTAATGCGACATTCCTTTGGACAGGCTGGCACCCTGATGGGCAATAACATCCGGCATAAACTGACCGCCAAAGGTGTAAGAAATAAAAATCAGTGCAACAACCATCAACGGAGGCCCTAAAGCTCTACGGGTCGCCTCAAGCAACAGAATCATACCAACAACAGAAACAATCAAATCCATCTGGGTTGGCAGCCCAGGACGATCTGAAAGTGCCACATAAAAGATATACAGATAAGCCGAACAAAATGCGCCCACTAAACCCAGAGCCCAGTCCTGTATCGGAATGTATTTTTTAGGTGATTTTTTAAATGTCGGAAAAGCGGTAAAAGCGAGAAAGATTGCAAAAGCGAGGTGAATTGCCCGTGCCTCTGTATCATTAATAACAAAAAAATTGAAAATAAACGGCAGCGGTGATGCGTACCAGAGCTGGAATATTGTCCAGATTAGCGGAACCGCGAACAAAACTCTCTTGGGGAATGCACCAGTCGGATTTCGCGCACCAGATTCCGTTTCGGCAATCATCTCCTGAAGTTCTTCTTCACTCTTTATACTTGTTTTTGATTCAGTCATGGCAAACACCCTTCAATGTGACTCAATGTAGATCGATACCATTCGATAATTAATTCTAAAAGGCCACTTCAACCGTTAGAATTGTGAAGGATCGAAATGAAAAAAAATGCACCGCATGGGCGGTGCATTTTTTTTCAGCGTTACAACACAGGATTACATCAAACCTGCTTCTTTATAATACTTTACAGCACCAGCGTGCAGAGGAGCAGAAAGACCATCTTTGATCATTTCCTCTTTCTTCAGGTTAGCAAATGCAGGATGAAGCTTTTTGAAATCATCAAAATTTTCAAAAACAGCTTTAACAACATTGTAGATGACATCTTCTGGAACGTCAGAAGAAGAAACAAATGTTGCACCAACGCCAAAGGTCTTGGTGTCTTCTGGAGTACCACGATACATGCCACCAGGGATGGTTGCGGTACGATAGTAATCGTTGTCAGCAACCAGTTTGTCAATTGCAGGACCGTCAACGGTAACAAGAACGGAATCACAGGAAGTGCTGGCTTCTTTGATCGAACCACTTGGGTGACCAACAGTGAAGACCATTGCATCGATTTTGTTGTCACACAGAGCTTTGGACTGCTCTGAAGATTTCAACTCAGAAGCCAATTTAAAATCGTCCTTAGTCATACCCACTGCAGCCATAGCAATTTCCATGGTGCCGCGTTGGCCGGAACCAGGGTTACCAATATTGACGCGCTTACCTTTAAGATCCATAAAGTTTTTGATGCCGGAGTCAGCACGGGCAACAACAGTGAAGGGCTCAGGGTGAACTGAGAAAACTGCACGCAGATCTTTGTTTGCGCCCTGATTTTTAAATTTACTGGTGCCGTGATAAGCATGATACTGCCAGTCAGACTGAGCAACACCCAGATCCAGCTCGCCGGCTCTGATGGTATTCAGGTTATAAACGGAACCGCCAGTACTTTCAACTGAACAGCGGATCCCATGCTCTTTTCTGGTTTTGTTAACCAAGCGGCAGATTGCACCACCGGTAGGATAATAAACACCGGTAACACCACCGGTTCCGATAGTGACAAACTGGTTTTTAGCTGCTTCAGCTTGGCTGACTGGAACAAAACTGGCCGCAACAGCAAAAGCCAACAGGTACATAAACATTTTTTTCATTGGTACTCCTCCTCAAGAAAGAATAGATTTCTGCCCACCCGATGTGGACAATTATAAAGCTCATTAAAGCTTTGTGCACCCATGAGGACTAGCAAGGAAGATACCACCATTCAGATAAAACTTATAAATGATGATAAGTCATTGATTTATAATACTGTTCTATAGGCTAGAAAATGAGCTTCGGACATGAACTACCATAACCAAATGGGATAGAGAATTCACAGAAATACAAATTTCCTAAAGATATCAAGAGATTAAGGAATATAACTAAAAAAATTGTCATAACTAAACTTATAGGGGTTCAGCCATCCTTTTACTTTAATCGCTTGCTTAATGCAGGCTGGGAAATTCCCAACAAGCGGGCCGCAATACTCTGATTGCCAGTAGAACGCTGCATCGCCTCATCAACCAGCATTTTCCCAGTCTGCTGCAAAGTCGGCAAATTTTCCAATTGGGCAAAGGGATTATCTGCAAGTGAGTCCTGTCCAGTAGGGAAATGATCAGCTTGAGCGCCAATCCGCTTGAGAAAGCTTTGCATCGACAGGGTTTTTCCATTATGCAAGCTCACCGCATCGTAGACCATCGCTTCGAGTTCACGAACATTGCCTGGAAAACTGTAGGTCGACAATAGAACGGCCAATTCTTTGGGTGGAGTCGGCTTTTTCTTTCCCAATTTGAGTGCTGCTTCAGTGAGAAAATGTTCCAGCAATAATGGTAAATCATCCTTACGCTCACGCAAAGGAGGAAGATTGACATGATGTGAATAAAGCCGATAATACAGATCACGACGAAACGCCCCCTTCGCCATCTTTGCATCTAGATCAGCATGGGTAGCAACAACCACCCGGGCACTCATCTGTTTTGGTTGATCGCTGCCTAATGGATAATATTCCCCATTTTGCAATAATCTTAATAGTTTAACCTGAGAGGCCGCATTTAGATCTCCAATCTCATCAAGAAACAGGGTTCCTTCTGCGGCCTTTTCAATCATTCCTTTGCGGACACTTTCCGCTCCAGTAAAAGCCCCACGCACATGCCCAAATAAAGTATCAGCAAACATATTATCATCCAGCCCGGCAACATTGACCGAAACCAGTGACCCACTATTACAACTTAGAGTGTGAATTGACTGAGCAACCAACTCTTTACCAACTCCACTTTCGCCAGTAATCAGGATAGGCTGACTACTCGGAGCGACAGCTTCCAAATATTGAAACCTGGCTCGCATAGCTGGATTATTGGTGACAATAGGAGCAAACACCTCGGGGGCATCAATCTGATCATGAAAAAAACGGGTGCGAATCGCACGATTTTCAGATTCCAACTCAACCATCCGAATAGCACGCCGTACTCCATCAACCAGACGTTCTTCATCAACAGTCTTGACAAAATAGTCAAAAGCACCCGAACGCATACAATTGACCGCTGTTTCCAACTGATTCATTCCACTGAGGATGATGACCCGGATCTGCGGATACTCAGTGACAATCTGCTCCAGCAATTGTTCTCCAGAGATGTGCGGCATAGTTAAATCCAACAGCACCAGACCAACATCGTGCTGCTCCAATATCGGCATCACCTCACGGCTATTCTGGCATTGCAACAGATTAGTAATTCCACCAGGGCCTTCAAGAGTGAGACTCAAACTCCGCAACCAGGGGAGCTCATCATCGACCAGCAATACCACAAATGAAGGATATAATTTTTTGTCCATTATTCCTGTTCCTTGTCCACATAGATTGGCAACAGCAATCGTACCAACATCCCTTTGCCGGTCTGTCCTGAAAACTCCAACCGTCCGTGATGATCCTTAACAATACCATCTGAAACCGAAAGGCCAAGACCCGTTCCACCAGTTTCTCGTTTGGTAGTAAAAAATGGGTCGGTAATCCGTTGCAAGGTTTCTTCGTTCAAACCACATCCCTCATCATCGACTTCCAGAACCACCATCTCTTCATCTTTTAGCCGATAAGTACGCAATTCAATCGCCTGCTCCATAGAGGTTAAGGCCTGACAAGCATTCAAAATCAGATTAACGACAACCTGTTCGATCCGATGACCATTACCACGAAAACAGGGCAACTCAGGACAATAATCAACGCGGAAGTGACGAGTTGACTTATGCAGAGTATTATCCACCAATCGCAGTGCAGAACGGATGACGTCATTCAAATCAACCATGTCGTCCAGACCAGAATCCTTAAGCCGGGCGAAGTCTTTCAAATCCTCAACAATCCGTTTGATACGATTAGAACTTTCCAGCATTTCCACTAACATCTTCGGAATTTCATCGCGCATCCGCGAATAATCGAACCAGCCGAGCTTAAAATTACCCTGTTTCTGATATTTATCATCAAGGATCGGCTCGATACTCTGATACGCCTTGCTTAACTGTGGCAGACTGAGCTGAATCAAACCGTTAGGATTATTAATTTCGTGAGCTACTCCCGCAACCAGAACCCCCAAAGAGGTCATTTTATCGGCATGCAACAGTTGTTTCTGACGGATTTGCAACTCTTCTGCAGAGCGCATCCTTTCAGCAATCTCGCGTTCCAGTTCTTCAGTTCTTAAGGCAACCTGTCGGCGCAAGGTTCTCGACCAAAGGGCAAAAGCAATCAGCACCAACAATAAAGGGCCGATAACCAGCGCTCCAAAACGAATATAATTGGTCCAAGAGATTGGTTCTGGTTGCAGAACCCCAAGCCATCTCTCGCGAATCTGCCGGTATTCACCAGATTTTTTTAATAGCGACAACCCTTCATTGAACCGCCCCAGCAGTTCCAGATTCCCTTTTTTGACCGCAAACCCGTAATTCTGTGCAACTAGTGGACGAGCAATGGGATGGATATTATCCAGCCGCGGATCACTCAGTAGATATTCACCGGGAAGTTTTGCAACTAAAGCACAATCATGATGACCCGAGGCCAACAGATTCAGAGCATCAGCCAGGGTTTGTACCATAAAAAGATCAGCGGTAATCTCATTTTCGAGCATGAAGTCATGCATCACACTCCCCTTCATCACAATCACCTCTTTGCCAACCAGATCATTGATCGTCCGGATATTTTCGTTGTCATCGCGAATCCAGATGGATTGATGCACTTTTGCATGGGGAATAGAAAAATCAACTTCGTCCAAGCGCTCTTCTGTATGGGCCATTCCCATCAGAATATCGACATCTCCCCGTTCCAGCGCCTGGCGCATTTCTCCCCAAGAGCCAAGTTGAATATTGATCTCCATCCCCATCACCCGCGCAACGGCCTGACTCAACTCGACATTATAGCCAGTCGGCAAACCATCCCGATCCAGATATTCATAGGGAGGATAATTGTAATCCCCACCAACCCGCACCGGTAAATCTGGGCGTACCTGTTCTTCTGCAACAGCAACAATATTGCTGAAAAAAATAATAGACACCGCAACAAGAATATATTGCAGTAATTTCCTTAAATCAAAACTGTACATGTCCCGGAGTCCGTGGAAAAGGGATAACATCGCGGATATTTTCCATCCCGGTCAGATACATCAATAAACGCTCAAAACCCAGACCAAACCCAGCGTGTGGACAGCTACCCCAACGTCTGATATCGAGATACCAATCCATCTCATCTGCAGCAATTCCTTGAGCCGCCATCCGTCCCTGCAACACATCAAAACGTTCTTCACGCTGGCTGCCACCAATAATTTCACCGACCCTAGGCACCAGTAAATCCATAGCAGCAACAGTT
>JASJGT010000087.1:0-4228 GCA_033791405.1 Desulfuromusa sp. | reverse complement strand
AAGAGCATCGTAAAGCGGACGCAAGTACGGATTGACCTTTTCAGTCAAATCCCCAGGGAGAAAACCAAGTTTTTCACCAGCTTCAACTGCCGGGCGCACCAATAAGATGCGGCTGACTTCCTTGCGCATCAATGCTGCAACCCCCATAGCCATTGCCAGATAGGTCTTACCCGTTCCCGCTGGGCCAACACCAAAAACCACGTGATGTTGCCGAATATTATCGATATAACTTTTCTGTGCCAGACTCTTGGGAGCAATCATTTTATTGCGAGTCGAAATAAAAACCGTATCGCAAAAGATGTCCTTCAGTGAGGTGGTTGAATCAGAGGAAAGAATCCGGATCGCATAATCAATATCAGGAGGATAAATCGGCATATTTTCCTGCAATAAGAGACAAAGCTCTTCAAGCAGACGATAACCAACATGGACCTGGGCAGGCTCACCAGAAAGATGGATGGTGGTCCCCTGGCTGCCAAGGCGGATGCCAAGCTTTTTTTCTATCAGTTTAAGATGCTTATTCTGCTGGCCAAATAATTGAACAGCCAGAGCCGCATCAACAACATCAAAATGTTTGCTGGGGCTCATACACAGATATTCGCTGAAATTTTATTATCTTCACGGTGTGAAATTTAACACCAAAACTGGACAATTGCAACACAGGGCTCCCCCCTTTATCCTCTCTCAGACACCAAAAAATCATCAAAACCTGTTATACTCGGTCAATGTTTGACATTTCGAACCAACTTACGGGGGATGTGTGGATCAAAGAATGACAGTTAACTCGGCTCCGGACTTGGATAAACCGCTATTAACAGCCTTTTTACAGCAGTTGAATATAGCCCGGCGAAAGTTATCTCTCTATCCTCCGGAACATCCACAAATTGTAAACAGTGTTAACAGCACTCTGGATATTCTGAAGGAGTTATTTCTCTCTGCTCCCGTTATCACTCTAGGCATTGCCCCCGACGCCCTTTACTTTGAACAACTTTGGCTCGATAAGGATGATCCAACCAATCAAGAATTTGCTAAATATTTCTCGGGACTTGGGATCGCATCAATTAGTTTCCACAGTGGATTGAAGGATTCGGAAGTGATCCATTTCAGCCAACTACTCCGTTCCGATCGAAATAGCATAGAATCTTTTGGCGGATTTGAAAAACTCCTTGAACAGCAACAGATTCATCATATTTCAGTCATTCCAATTGACTATGATGCCTTCCAGGCCAATCCTGATTTCTCTGAAAAAGGACCATCAAAAAGAGACCAATTATGGGAAAGCTTTCTCCATGGAATGCACAACGGCAACCTTGATTTTGGGGATTCTGTATCATCTCTTGAGCTGAACACCATTGCTGAGATCTTTAATCAAAGACTCGTTGGCAGCCAGGCCGAACGTAAACAATCATCCCAATCCATCGGTCGATTCATCGAAAACAGTATCCAACAAACTCAGGAACCACAAGCACAAACAAAAAACGACAAACACCTTGTTTCACTGCTTGAGCAATTATCCTCCGATGCGCAGCAGGAATTTCTTAATAGTGCTTTTCACGCCCTCGAACACCATCGCGATGCCGCTCCTGATATCTTACAGAAAATACCTCCTCACCTTTTGCAGAACGCGATCGCTGGGAAAAATCGTCAGGATCTCAATCTATCTTCGCGACTATTTGGTTTGATCAATAACCTGGCAAATTCACAAAACTCGACATTCCATCACAATATCAAAACAAAAGCAGCTCCTCTTTCAGAAGATATGGTACGGGCCCGTCTTGATGTTCTGTTTAGTGAGGAACAACCAGACTTGTATATGCCGGATAACTACCAGGCAGCACTGTATAACATTCTTGGTGACAACGTGATCGGCAGTATTCCTGATGAAGAAAAGGAAAAACTAAAAGCTCAAATTGAAACCCAGTCGACTGAACAAAACTGTGCCGCAATTATTTTTGAATTACTGGAAAAACAATTTGATTCTGAGCAGGAAGAATCGATTCAGCAAAACCTCCTTGAGTTGTCCCGTTATTTTTTGGATATCGGTGACTTTGTCAATCTGCGTGCAATCCATAATAACTGGTCCAAGTACCTGTACGATGGTAATTCTTCCGCGAGTATCTTTAACGAGAAGGTTCTATCCAACCATGCCCAGCCCACTTTCATGTCAGAGGTGTTGGATGGGGTTGATCTCTGGGGAGAGGAAAAACATCAGGAAATTGCCGATTATGTCATCGCTGTCGGGGAACCCTATAGTGAACCGGTGATCGAATATTTGGGCCTCGCTCCAAAATGGTCTGAACGACAACTGTGGATGCAGATTCTGGAAGGAATTGGGGGAGATGCCCAGCAGATGATCGTACGATCCCTCAAGGATGAGCGTTGGTATCTGGTGCGCAACCTTTTGATTATTCTAGGAAAGGATCTGGATCCTAATAGCATCAAAGTCATACATCAACTTATTGGACATCCCCACCCAAAGGTGCGTCTTGAAGTGCTGCGAAACTTGTTTTACTGCAATCCCGCTACGGCAAATCGACAGCTCCTGGAAGAGTTGGAAAGTGAAGATCCTGAGGCACGTCTTTCTGCCATTCAAATTGCGGATCTCAGTCGAGACCCGACAATCCTCTCCGTTCTGCATAAAAATCTTGGCAGTGACCCTGTAAATGACACGGATCTAGAATTTAAAAAACAAATAATCCAGGCACTGACCCGAATTGGTAATAAAGATAGCCTTCCGATTCTGCGCCGTCTACTCCAGAAACAGAGTTTACTTGTTTCACAGCGAATTAAACAACTACAGGCAGAAATTTTTCAGAATCTGGCGTTATTTCCTGGCACCTCGACAGACAAGCTACTCGATGAATTTACCAAGGGGAAACACAAACAACTCGCCAAGTTGGCAATCCAACAGCGCCAGGACTTTTCAAGGAGGGGACAATGATCAGTAATCGAGATAATCACATGCAGAAACTGATCAGACTGCTGACCACCGCAGCAGCTAATGCAGCTCTCTACCATCCTGAACACCGCCAGGTTCTCCGCCTGAATAAACAGGCATTAAGTACACTCCATCAGCTATTTAACCTGCATAGCGATATCACCCTGAAGGTTATTGAAGAACAACTGATCTTTGCCAACAGGCCTATTGAAGAAAATCTGGCAGTGACTCGTTTGATTGAATCTCTGACACGAAACGGGATCAGCCATTTACAAATTGAGCCCGACGTCTCTGCTGAAGAGCTTCTTGCTCTGATCATTATTCTCAGTAAAACACCGGATAAACAAATTGAGATTAAAGGGAGCCAGAATATCCATTTTGGACAGATTGAAATTCGCTACAAAGATTCTGAATCAACCCATCTGGATCTAGCAGATATTGCCGAGTGTGAAGCTGACCGCTTCATGGACCTCTACCAGAGTGTACGGAACAAACAAAAGCTAGAGATGACGGGAATTATTGATATTGTTAATGGTTTTGTCGATGCATTCAACAGTCAAAGTGACTCCTTTATGGCGATCGCGCCACTCCGCTCAATGGATGAATACACCTACACCCATTCAACCAATATCTGTATGCTCAATCTGGCACAGGCAAAGGTTCTTGGGATTGAGGGACAGCTACTCAACGATATTGGCATTGCTGCCATGTTACACGATGTAGGCAAGATGTTTATCTCCCCTGACATTCTGAGTAAGTCGGGAAAGCTGGATAAAGAAGAGTGGCGGGTCATGCAACAGCACCCCCGTTTGGGAGCCGAGTATCTCCTCAATACCCCGGGAGTTCCACGCTTGGCTGTTGTCACGGCATATGAGCATCATATGAGCTATGACAATACCGGTTACCCAAAAACAGCTCACCCTTGGCAACAGCATATTTGTTCCCAGATGACAGCAATTTCCGATACATATGATGCGATGCGAACTCACCGTGCCTATGAAGACTCGTTGGAAACAGATCAAATCATTTCGATTATGCTGGATCTTGCCGGAAATAAACTTCATCCCCAGCTAACCTACAGCTTTCTTCAAATTCTGAGTGATCTGGATAAAAACGCTGACTTCAGCAACTACACCGCATCATAATCAACTCTTGCGACAACCCTGACCCCGGTGCTATACAAGCGCAATTCCAAGAGTTTTCTGAATTCAACAAACGAGGATTAAGCATGAGTTAAGATACAAAAAAAATCATCTATTCGATGATGCGTGTCAGTAAAAGCTATAACAAGCA
>JASJGT010000086.1:0-8752 GCA_033791405.1 Desulfuromusa sp. | reverse complement strand
GCCGGCTACGCCAGAGGTTTTTCCAGGCTAGATTAAGAAGATCCATATTACTCCTGACGGCCTCACAAAGATGAATCAGATGGTTAAGCAAAAATTTCGATCTGCAAGGCGTAGTGTTTTTTCAAGGGCGAAGACATACGTGTTGTATGTCGAGATCTTGAAAAAGTGCTGCAACACAGCAGAGCGGACTTTTTGCGACGCCATCACTCCTCGCGAATTGCGACCACTGGTTGCATTTTGGCCGCACGGTTTGCCGGCAGAAAGCCTGCCAACAGACTGACGATCAACAGGCAGACGGAAGGAATCAAAATGTTGCCCGGTTCAATCACTGCGTGCAACCGGGGCAGAATAGTTCCTCCGGCATAGGTAATCGGCGTCAGGGTGCCGGAAAGATCGACACCCACCAGCGCCATATACAAACTCAGAGCTATGCCGACGACAACCCCGCAAAATAAACCCAGGCTGCCCATAATAACGGTTTCCAGCAGAATCATGGTGCGGATTTGTCCCGGGCGCATGCCGAGAGCCATCAATACCCCAAGTTCCCGGGTTCGTTCCATCACTGCCATAAAGAAAGTATTGAGAATCCCCAACCCAGTCGCAATATATAGGATAAAAACAATGATCATCCGTGAAACATCGTAACTAGCAACGACTTCGCGCATTTCTGGTAACATCTCGCCCCAGTCAAGAATTTCCAGCGTGTCAGGAAGATTCACCCGATATTGTTCTGCCAAGGCGGCTGCGTTCAACGGCTGATCTGTCTTTACGGCAATTTCATGAATCTGTTCCGGCAACACCAACACCTGTTGCAACCAGGCCAACGGCACCAGAACCAGCCCATTATCATGGCCAATATCACCGGTAGAAAAAATCCCTTTGACCAGCAACAGATCGTTTCCAATCGACCCATCCGCCGCCTGAGTGACAAAAACCAGTTGATCTCCCGGAACAACATTCAGACGTTGTGCCAGTCCGGAACCCAATACAGCACCGTTCGGGTCGTCGTCGTTCAGATAATTTCCGTCAATCAAAGAATCCTGCAAACTGGTCACGGTCTGTTCCTGAAGCGGCAAAATTCCAAGGATTTCCGTCGGAGAGCTGTTTTGTTGATGGGAAAGCAAGCCGAAACTGCGCAGTCGCTGTGAATAGCCGGTAATTTCATCCTGTTCCAGAACGTTTCCAATTGATTTATCCGTCAGAAAATGGCGAAACATGTCTCGATCATCCTGATAACCTTTGGCGCTGATGACCATATGACCATAGTACTGTTCAGTTGCTGATGCGAGCATATCCCGTAACATCCCAGAAAAAACTCCGAGCGACAGAATCAAAAGCGCGGATGAGACAATCATCGCCGACAGGGTTAAAAGCGTACGTCTTCGATTGCGCCAGATATTACGGAGCGCCAGTTGGTAAAGCATTAACGTCGCCCTTTTAAGTTGCCGAGAGAAAAGAAATCTTCCTTTAAATCGACATCAAACTGCAAATTACGATAGTGCATAATGGTCTTCTCTTTTGGATCTTCCAGCGGCAAAACAGTCATTTTCAGCGGGATGGTACGCCCGCTCACTGTCTGTACGTCATCAAACAATATTTGCCGTACCAAAATATCTTCTTCATCAAAATAATCGATCCGCAACGGTACCAATTGTTCTTTGCGAATCTGGTAGATAATTTTACCCCAGATAACTGGGGCATCCGGTTTCGGTATCCCCTCGATCCGCCAAGTTTCATTGGTTTCTTCCAGCAAGGTAAAATCGTAATCCTGATCGATATGATTCGCCTTGACCAGATCGTCATTGGTGATATGGCTCCCCATCCAGGCACCCCCCATCATGGAGGGGGGAATCCGGATCACCCGATCGACTTTCGGTAGAAAATTCCAGACTTCGTTCTCTACCTTGAGCGTTGCCACCCCTTTTTCTTTAACCGGGGCGAGAATCCGTACCAGAAATCGCTCCCGCCCGAGTGACCACGATTCCATTTTCAGGTGCCGTTCCCAGTGGCCGGTGACAACCGTCATTTCGACTTCAGAAATCGATGACTGCCCGGTATATTGCTGCTCAACAGTCCGGATCAATTCGCGCAAATCTACCGCTGAAGAAGCAATAACCGATCCAGACAAAAAGAGGACGGTCAAAAGTAGCCTTTTAAGATAAGATGCAACTCTCATTTATAATATCCATGGTTAGGTTAAATTCTTTTTCTGACTCACAGTGGTTCTCGGTGGGAACACAAAACACCGGCTAAATTTAAATAAAGAACATATAAAATTAACCGACCTGATTCCCGCTATCAATCTCAATTCTTTAACAAAAAAGTAACCAGTTTATTGTTCAATTCCAGAAGTTTAGGTCGAATAGCGGCCATATCGCGTTTGGACCAGACTTGAGTGGTCATCCCACTGCGATAAGCAGAATCTGTTCCAGAGGCTGGTGAGAAAATCTGAATATTCAGAAACCTGGTGCTGATCAATCCATCCTGGACATCAACACGCATTGTAAAAGTAACTTTCGAGTCCCCCTTGGTCATACACTCAGGCCAAGAGCAAGGGTAGTCAATCTGGCCGTTACCGGTAATTGTTCCTTCTTGCAGACCCCCAAACGCAACCAACTCTTCATGGGCCGTAAAATATTTTTCTATCCAGGATTTGGTCGCATCCATTAGCTGTTGCTGTGTCTGCCCCGAAAGCTCGTTGGAAGCATGAATCGTTTTTTCCGATGCCGGTATTTTCGTTAAACTGCCAATACAACTGGTAACAAGGAAAAGTAAGATAAATACAGGGATAATTTTCAGCATAAGGCAGGACTCCATTTTTTAGAATAGACAGATCGTTACTACAAGGTTAATCTCGAGTATAACACCATAACAGCTCCATCTGTTGCGTTGCGGCGGCAACAAAGCGTCTGGGACGAATGACTCCTGGAAAAAATACGCAAAATTTCTCCACGACGAAGGTGGTGAGTCATATGAAAAAAGAAAACTTAAAAGAAGTTATCAGCCGTGATGCACATTGTTTTGGTTGCAGCCAAAAAAATCCCTACGGTTTAAAGATGAAGTTTTACGCTGATGATGCCGCTCTTTACTCTTGGCTGAGTGTACCAAACCACCTGTGCGGCTGGGATGGTATCGTTCACGGTGGGGTTCTTTCGACCATGCTGGATGAAATTATGGGTTGGAGCGCCATCTATAAGCTACGCTGCATTGTTATGACCAAAACCATGACTGTTGATTTTTTCAAACCGGTCTATATCGATGATGAATTAAGAGTTGAAGGACGAGTTATCGAAAAAGTCAGTGAAAGAGAAGCTATTCTCGAAGGAAAAATTTATAAAGGAGATGACGTCCTCTGCGCACAAACACGTGGTACCTTCGCTATTTTTACCACAAAAGCAATTAAAAGGATGAAAATCATGCCTCTGGAAGTTCTCAAGGGATTTGGGGAATATTTGGATCAATAACTGGCTCCTACGGCCTAAAAAAGGATAAACCTAATTCAACTTCATCTGGGCAAAACATTCCATGGAGATCAGAACAAAGCGGATGGAACCATATCAGAATCTACAAAAAATCCCTGATTAACCCTTGAATTTGCAGTATCATGCCTGTAATATCCGCGGGAGATCGCCTCACCATGGAATACAAAGGGAACCGGACATGAAAATCTTTCTACAATCTGCCATTTTCAGCCTTTTATTTCTCCTTGCCGTTTCTTCGGCTTATGCCGAAACACGTTATATTGCTGATCAACTTATCGTAACGGTTCGAAGTGGCAAAGGAAACCAATACAAAATTCTTGAAACAATACCAACCTCTACTCCGGTAACGGTTCTTGAAGATGACAAAAATTATGTAAAAGTTGTCACCCCTAAAGGAACTGAAGGTTATATTCAGGCTCATTATGTCAGTAAAGATTTACCCAGAAGTACCCAAATTAAGCAGCTAAAAAAAGAGATTGCCAGTTTTCAACAAC
This sequence comes from Desulfuromusa sp., assembly GCA_033791405.1. Taxonomy (GTDB): domain Bacteria; phylum Desulfobacterota; class Desulfuromonadia; order Desulfuromonadales; family Geopsychrobacteraceae; genus Desulfuromusa. Next base: position 4,776 of record JASJGT010000086.1, on the reverse strand, counting down.
AACTGACCGACCAACAGCAAAACTTCCAGGGAAGTCAGGAGCAAGCGAGTACTCAAAAGAACCAGATCAGTCAACTTTCTGCACAATTAAATCAGAGCCGCCAAGAACTGAAAATATCTACGGATGAATATAATACACTGCGCAGCAAGTCTGATAATGTGCTGAATTTAAGTACGGAAAATGAGCAGTTGATCGAAGAAAATAGTGTGCTTAATAGTGAGCTTCTAGTTCTACGCGAAGAAAACCAAAAATTTCATCGCTCAAACATGATCCAATGGTTTCTTGCTGGTGGTGGGGTTTTCTTGGGTGGCTGGCTTATTGGCAAAATCTCCCGCAAAAAACAACGCCGTTACTAAATTGTGTTGTTCTGTCTAAAATAACCTATTCAATTCTATATTTTTATTAAAATCCTTGATTTCAGATAGTTATCAGTTATTTTTATATGCATTGATATATTCATCTGGAGTTCTGCTATGCGTGACAAACAGCAACAACATCTGCGCCAGCTTCTTTCCTCCCGGGCGTTGGGATCCCGAGAACTGATGCAGGGGCTTGATGTCAGTCAACCCACTTTGTCTCGGTTGATAAGTGGCATGAGCCATGAAATCGTTATCATGGGAAAGGGACGAGCGACCTGTTATGGTCTCCCGCGAAAAATTCATAATAACGAAAGTCGATTCCCGGTTTACAGTATTGATCCGCGCGGGGATGCCAACCTTTATGGCCATTTAATCGCCCTGCAGGGAGGACAATATTGGTGGGAGAGCACAAAAGAGGGCAGTGACATCTTTAACCAGATCCCCTGGTTTTTGCAGGATATGAAATTGACAGGTTACAGTGCCCGTTCCTTCGCCTATCGTCACAGCGAACACCTGCAGCTGCCACGCAAACTGGCTGACTGGAGCGAGGAAGATACCCTTTCTGCCAGCTGTCATCATAGTGAAGACCGCGGCGGAAATCTTATCATCGGGGAAGAATCATTAGCACGCTATTTTGCCCTGGCCAGAGAAACTACAGCCACAATTAAGATGGACGCAAGACCTTGGATTTACCCGCAACTGGCACAAAAAACTCTCGCCGGGGAAATCGATCCTGTACAGATGGGTGGAGAACAGCCAAAATTTTCGTCCTGTATTGACGATCAAGGCTCCCCCTGTCACATGTTGATTAAATTTTCTCCAGCGACCGACAGCAATGAAGCGCGCCGCTATGCTGACCTGCTGATTTGTGAACATCTGGCACTCGAAGCAATCCGCCTGGCAGGTTACAGTGCGGCTCGCTCTCGATTAGTCATTTCCGGGAACCAGGTATTTCTCTGTCTGAAACGTTTTGACCGGCGTGGCGCTATTGGTCGCCTCCCCTCCATTACACTGCGGGCCGTACATTCACGCATTCTAGCACCCTGTGACAATTGGATTAACGCCGCAACGCGACTGGAAAAGCACCACTTAATCAGCACAAAAGATGCTCACAAATTACGCTGGTTAACACTATTCAGTGATTTAATCGGCAATACAAACCAACATTTTGGAAATATTTCTCTCATCCCACACCACCATGATTCCTATATTCTGGCTCCATTTTATGGCACTCGTCCAACCCTGTATGAACCAATTGCTGGAGAAATCCCCCTGCGCTTGTTCACCCCACCACCAATTCGTAATGAGGTCGCGACAGAGTTACCTAAAGCCTTGAAAGCTGCGATTTTCTTCTGGAAAAGTGCTGCAATTGATGAGCGCATTTCAACTGAATTTCGACAGATATGTTATGAAAATTGTGAGATTCTCAATCTACAAAACAGTGGACCAAAGCTAATAATCTAATGAGCAGCCAAAACAAAGATAAATTTTAGTTAACAAATTCTAAAAATTATGCCAAAATGAATTCAGACGATTCGTCGCATGGAGACAATACCGTTAAATTACAAGGCACGCAGATGAATAGTAATGCTCCAAAAATCCTTTTTACCGATGCTGAGAAAGAGACTCTGGACTCATTGCAGAGTTTGCTCCTGAATGAAAGTTGGGATTGCTACTATGTTTCCAGCGCCAGAGAGGCATTAGAATTTCTACAATCGAATAAAGTTGATCTGGTTGTTACTGATGTCACGTTGCCGGATATGGATGGTGTTGAATTCGTGTCAGAAATCCGCAACCGCTATCCCAGTACTATCCGGATGTTCCTCACCAGCTTTAGCAAGCAGGAAAACATCATCAAAGCGTTGGAAGATGGATATACTCAGCACATTATTCCCAAACCCTGGATAGATCAGGAACTAAAAGAGATCATCCGCAGTGCCTTACGCCAGAGCAATCAACAAAAAAAGCACAGCCCCGAATTTCAGGTTCTGATTAATTCGATTCCATTACTCCCTGCACTACCGAAAAGTTATTCCAATGTTCGTTCTTGTATTGTTGGGGATGAAGTCGATATCGAAACGATGGCAAATTATATCAGTCAGGATGTTGCCATCTCCAGCGCACTGTTACATTGGGCAAACTCAGCCCTTTTTGGACAACGATTTCAAGTTGACACAATCAAAAAAGCGATCATTGTTCTTGGCACGAATATCGTTGAAAATCTTATCTTGTCCGAATCGGTCAATCGTACCATTGCCGGAAATCTTCCCGAGATAAAAGGGTTTGACTTCGGCAAATTTAAAAAGCATTCGATGGCAACTGCGGTTATCTCAAGGCTTTTGATTAAATCATTACTGCCCACAGATTTTGATCAGCATGATCGTGCCTTTGTTGCCGGTCTTTTACATGATATGGGAAAACTGGTGGCGGCAACCTACTTCCCGGTTCAATTTGAAAAAGCGATTGAGTTAGCTAAACGAAGAAGATGCCCCTTGACTGAGACTGAAAAGGAAATCTACGCAACAGATCATGCCGAGTTGGGTGGTTTTCTTGCCGAATGGTGGAATCTACCACCTTTCATCGTCAGCGTAATCTCCTGTCATCATCAACCCCATTCCATCCCTATTGAGCAGGATGTCATAGCTGCGGCTTATGTTGCGAATTTACTCAGTTACCAGTTTCATTTCGGTTCAAATGGTGATACCTGCCTGCGTGGAATTTCTGATGAATACCGCGAGAAATTTTATCTCAATGAAGAGGCAAATGAAATTCTCCGGAACCAAACCGAAGACACCATCCGAGCACTTGTCCGTTAATAGGTTACTACCTCCGTGAGCAGCTGTACCACCGAGACACCAGTCGATAACTACCCCTGCAAAACAGATTCGCCCTTTATTTTCTTGATTTTCCACAAAAGCATAAATTAAATTTGACTAATCATAAAATAATCGGCATAATCCTATATGGTTCATGCAAAACCACGCTACTTATAAAAGGTGCTTCATAAATGGCGCAACGTAGAAATCAACTCATCCTGACAATTGATGATGAAGAAAATATTCGAGACAGTTTTCGAATGTTTTTGGAAGATTACGATTATCAGGTTCTGGAGGCAAGCAACGGTCGGGAAGGGCTGGAGATTTTTGCCCGGGAAAAACCAGACTTAGTCATCTGCGATCTACGTATGCCAGAAGTTGATGGTCTTGAGGTGATCGAAAAGATCACACAGGATTCCCCCGACACGCCAATTATTGTTGTATCAGGAACAGGAATTATTGGTGATGCCGTCGAAGCAATCCGCTGTGGTGCATGGAATTACCTGCTAAAACCGATCCAGGATATGTCTATTCTACTCCATGCGATGAACCAGGCGACTGAACGTGCCCGCCTTATTGTTGAAAATCGTACCTACCAGGAACACTTGGAGGAGGAAGTCACTAAACGGACCTTGGCATTACAAAAAGCAATCAAAGATCTCAACAAATCACACCTGAAATTAAAAGATAGTGAACAGAAATATCGGGTTATTTTTGATAATCTGCAGGACGTTTATCTGGAAATGTGCTTCGATGGGAAAGTGACAGAAATCAGCCCATCGATTTCACATATTTCACAATATTATCGCGAAGACATCATTAATTCATCGATAGAACAGGTATTTCCAGGTCTTCAGGATCGTGATCACTTATTTAACCAGTTACGAAAAGAAGGCAATATTTATGACTACGAACTCAATCTGCTGGACAAAGATAAAACTCAGATACCCTGTTCTTTAAATGCCAGTTACCAGAAGGGGAAAGATCAGACAGAAGATAAAATTTGCGCAACATTACGTGATGTAACTGACCGCAAGCAGGCCGAAGCAAGAATTAAACATCTTGCGTTTTATGATTCGCTAACGGGACTTCCTAACCGGCGCCTGCTACTTGACCGGCTAGAGCAGAATATTTCCCGTATCCGTCGTTCTAATCATTTTGGCGCCATGCTCTTTCTTGATCTGGATCGATTCAAAATTATCAATGATTCTCTCGGACACCCAATTGGCGACAGTTTGCTACAAGAAGTTGCAAATCGTTTACTCCACGACCTGCGTGCCGAAGATAGCGTTTCACGACTCGGGGGAGATGAATTTGTTATGCTCCTCTCCGATTTGGGAGATAACGCAATCAATGCTGCAGCAATAGCGCAACAGAAAGCGGAACATATTAAATCTCGACTGGCGGAAAAATATAACATTGATGGACACGAACTCCATGTCACACCAAGTATCGGTGTTGCTATGTTCCCTTCCGACAAAAACAATCTGGAAACAGGGGATGATATTCTCCGCTACGCAGATACAGCGATGTATCGTGCCAAAGATGATGGTCGAGATACGATACGATTCTTCTTGCCAAGCATGCAGGCTGCTGCAGAC
>JASJGT010000085.1:0-4484 GCA_033791405.1 Desulfuromusa sp. | reverse complement strand
ATGAAATCAAAGCATTGGGCTTTCCAGTTGAAAATATAGATTTACAACTGACACAATAGGGAAAAGGCCAGGGGGATGACGAAGGTCAAAACACCACAATCCAAACTACGTGAGAAAACAAAATATCTGCTTTGGGAGCAGAACCCTGTAGATTTATCGTTGCTGCAGCGAATTTCGTTGCGCCAGGTTCAGACCGCAGCCTTGGTGATCAGGGATTTCAGTATTAACCGATGCTTTCTGCGGGCTGCAGCCTTGACCTATTATACGATGCTTTCTCTGGTGCCGTTGTTGGCTTTGACCTTTGCACTGCTGAAGGCATTCGGGGTGCAAAACCTCCTGCAGCCCTTGATCATCGAAAAACTGAATGTCGGTGATGGCCAGGCCGCTGATGTGATTCTTGGCTATATCAATAATACTCAGGTCACACAACTGGGAGCCGTTGGTTTAGTTTTCCTTATTATTGCAGTGGTCTCCTTGCTTACCAATGTTGAAAAATCATTTAATCATATCTGGGGCGTAAAGGAAGTTCGTCCTATGTTGCGCCGGTTTGCCGATTATCTGTCGGTCATTCTGGTTGGTCCCTTGTTGATTATCAGTGCCATTTCGATGACATCAACACTTGCCAGCAATAATCTGGTGCAAAAACTGATTGAAATGGAGATGGTGGGTAATCTCATCCTGTTGTTGTTCAAGATAACCCCATTTTTCTTTATGTGGCTGGCGTTTACCGGGCTTTATATATTTATGTCTAATATTAAAGTTGAATGGCGGGCTGCTTTTGTCGGGGGGATTGTAGGAGGAACGCTCTGGCAGATAGCCCAAGTAGGTTATGTCCATTTTCAGGTTGGGGTCGGTCGCTATAATGCTATTTATGGAACGATGGCAGCGCTGCCTATTTTTATGGTCTGGCTTTATCTTTCCTGGGTTATTGTCCTCTTTGGTCTGGGTGTCTGTTACGCAAAACAGAATCTGCGCACCAGTGGCCGGGATTTGAGAGGATCGGAAGTCAGTCGTAACAGCTTTGAACAGGTTGCTCTGGCGCTGCTGGTTACGCTGGCTGACCGTTTTGCCAAAGGGAACCCGCCGTTAAGCAATGAACAATTGGCTAAGTTCCTGTTTATTCCCCCACGCCTGTGTCGCAGTATCATCACTCTTCTGCTGAAGATCGGCTTTGTTTCAGAACACTGTACTCTTGCCGGTCGTTGCCAGTATCAACTTGGACGTTCTGCTGAAAACCTCAGTTTAGCTGAAATTCTGCGGAAAATGGGTGACTTTGGTGAGGAAGCTCTCCATCTTCATCCCCATCCACAAACATTGATTGCCCTGGAAACCTACCGTCGTGTAGAAGATCTGGTGACCGACGGTTTGGATGGTACAACTTTGAGTGACTTGGTTGGTCGTTGTCAGGAAAAGGTCGAGGCCGAACCGGTTGAGGAATAAAAGCTCAGTTGATGTAACTCTTTAGTTCGATGTCCCCATCCACCATTTCTGCATAGGAAAACTGACTGATCCAGTCGCCTAACGCAATAATTCTTACCCCTAGATGTTCTGTGTCAAGTGGATGATGGAAATGTCCACACATAACAATATCACTGTTGCTTTTCTCTGAAAATGGTAGCAAATAGGGGGTAGGGTCGTGATGGTGATTATCCGGGTTGTTTTTTGAACTCTTGTTGGATAACCAGATCGCGAATGACCAGACCAGGTCAGGATGGATAATCTGTGCTAAAATTTTAATTGGCCAGCTGCGCCAGAATGAGCGGAGCCTCTGATAGTTGCGACCTGGATTAAGTAGATCACCGTGGCTGAGCAAAATTCTTTGACCATCCCATTCAATCATTTGCTGATCTGGGATTACGATACAATTAAGTGTTTCAGTGAAATAGGGGCCAAGGTTGAAGTCATGATTCCCCTCAACAAAATAAAGTTTTGTACCATTGTTTGATAATTGGCGTAGTTTTTCCAACAAAGGAATGTAAACTGTAAAAGCCAGGTGCTTATAGCCGAGCCAGAACTCAAAAATATCGCCGAGCAGAAAAAGGGCATCGAGGTCTTTCTGCTGATTGAGAAAATCGAGTAAAAGCTGATAGTTATTGTCCTGCGGATGTCGCAGGTGGGCGTCGGATAGAAAAATTGCTCTCATGCCCACGACTATAAAGAGCTGATTGACTGTTGTCAATTTACAATCAAGGAGACACTTATGGAATATCCAATGATTCACATCTGTTACCGTGTTATGAATCTGGAAGCTACGGAAAAATTTTATCGTGAAGCTTTTGGTTTTGAAGTGTCACGAAAGAAGGATTATCCGGAAGGACGCTTTACTCTCAGTTATATGACATCTGCGGGACTGCCGTTTGAACTGGAACTAACCTATAATTATGACCAGCAGGAACCCTACGTTATAGGTAATGGTTATTCGCATCTTGCAGTTGCCACGGCAAATTTGGAAGCATCGCATAAAAGGCATACGGAGATGGCTCTTACAGTTACCCCTTTAAAGGGTTTGGTTGCTGGGAAACCACGTTTTTACTTTGTCACTGATCCCGATGGTTATCTGGTTGAAGTTGTCCGTCGGATTTCACTGTAAACGACTTTTATACTGAACCAACTTTATCCTCGTCCAGATTTTTTTGCTGGCCGCTATGGAGAGAAAAATGACCGTTGATAGTTTAATAGAGGAGGGTTTGCGTGCACTTGACGAAGGGGAAACTAGAACTGCAGTTCGCTATTTTCAACAGGTTGTTGAAAAAGAAAAAACAGCTGAAATGTGGCTCCTGTTAGCTGACGCGCAAATTGTAGATGGCTCTTTTGCCAAAGCTCATAAAAGCCTCTCTGCTGGATTGAAGCTAGAGGCAGACAATATTGATCTGTTATTTTCTCTGGGGAATCTCTATCTTGAAGAAGATAAAAATGACAAGGCAATAGCCACTTACCAGCAGATCATCAATCTGGATTCGGAAGAGGTGGATGCCTGGGTGAGTAAGTCGGTCGCACAGATGAATGATGATGATTTAGAGGCTGCTGAGAAGACCTGTCTCCAAGCTCTTGAAATAGATCCAAGTTCAGCATTTGCCCATAATGCGCTTGGGGATATCTATGTTGCCAAAAGTAGAGGAGAAGATGCGATGAAAAGTTTTCTCCAGGCGATAGAACTTGATTCATCTGATCCTCAACCCTATCTGAGTCTTGCGGAACTCTATTATGAAGCCGACGATCTTGATCAGGCAGAGGAATATTGTCAAAAAGGTTTGGAATTAGATGCTGGATTAGCCTTGGGCTATTTGACCCTTGGTTATATTTGCCTTGATCTGGATCGTACTCAGGAGTCAATTGATAATTTCCAGCAGTTTCTCCGTCTGGAAAAAAGTGCTGCGGCCAAGAATATCTGTGCAGAGGTCTCTGCTGTCATCGATGGTCTCAAATGATGACTTAGCCATCCCCGGTTTTTTGTGAGTAGAACTAATAAGGCAGGACGCAGGATGAATTTTAGTGCCGAAGCACGTAATACCCTTTTTATTTCATTTGGTGCTATAGCCCTTTCCTTGGGGATTGTGTTGCTTCTGGCACCCAATAAGATTGCCACGGGTGGAACTCCCGGTATGGCAATCCTGCTGAACTATCTGATTGATTTACCGATCGGTGGGTTAATGATGCTGATCAACCTGCCACTGTTGCTGGTTGGTGGTAAGATGCTCGGTAAAGCTTTTGCTATCCGTTCTGTTCTGGCCATCCTGCTGACTTCTATTCTCATTGATGTTTTTGCTGAAATTTTGCATTTGCAGGCTCTCAGTCACAATATCTTGTTGGCGACTCTGTATGGCGGTATTGCTGTCGGAGTTGGAGTAGGTTTGATTTTGCGTGGTAATGCCTCGGCTGGGGGAACTACAATTATTGCCCGTTTGGTGGCAGCACGCAGTCAGTACAAACCGGGACAGGTGATCCTGGCATTTGATGTTTTCATTATTGTTGCCTCGGGTTTTGTATTCCAGGATATTGAGCGTGCTCTCTGGAGTATGATCAGTATTTATGCGACATCTAAGTGCATTGATATGATTTTGACCGGAACCTTATCCGAAAAGGTCGTGCATATTGCATCCAATAAAGCCGACTTGCTCAGCCAGAATATTATAGAACAACTAGGGCAACAGGGAACCATTCTCACTGGCACCGGGTTGCATAAGGATGAAGAGAAAACCTTGATTTTTGTGACTGTTGAGTCGCGGCAGATTACCTTGCTGCGTGATATTATTCGCAATAATGATCCTGATGCTTTTATGGTTGTTATGGATGCAGCCGAAATGCTAGGACGAGGACACGGAACGTAACACTTAGCCCTATGTGAATAGCAGCACTGAGACGCAGAGGAAAGCGGAGTCAAATCCTCTTGAAGAGGCTAGGACCAGTTTCCAGGTTTTCTCAGTGACACCGAGTCTCAGTTGTAATAACCTTTTTTTTGGTTATAAATTTGTTCAATTATTACT
>JASJGT010000084.1:0-14242 GCA_033791405.1 Desulfuromusa sp. | reverse complement strand
TCATGGCAAAAGCAAAAGACGCGCTGCTGGATCCATTATTTAACAACAATCCGATTGCCTTGCAGATCCTTGGTATCTGTTCAGCGCTGGCAGTTACCAATAAACTATCGACTGCCTTGACTATGACGATTGCAGTTATTTTGGTTACGGCATGTTCCAACGCAGCAATCAGTGCTATTCGCAACCATATTCCCAACAGTATACGGATCATCGTTCAGATGACGATTATTGCGACTCTGGTTATTATCATTGATCAGATGCTCAAAGCCTACCTCTATGAGATGAGCAAGGCACTGTCGGTTTATGGTGGGCTGATTATCACGAACTGTATCGTTATGGGGCGTGCTGAAGCCTACGCGATGAAAAACCCCGTGGGTTTAAGTTTTCTCGATGGTGTTGGTAACGGTTTGGGTTACGGCATAGTTCTGCTGTCAGTTGGGTTTGTTCGCGAACTTTTCGGTTCTGGAAAACTTTTTGGAATCACTATCCTTAACACCGTCAATGATGGTGGTTGGTATGTCACTAACGGTCTGATGTTACTCGCTCCCAGTGCCTTTTTCCTGATTGGCTTTATTATCTGGGCTTTGCGTACCTGGAAACCTGAACTCCAAGAATAGGAATAGCTGCAATGTCACATTATTTCATGATTTTCTTTAATTCGGTTTTCATCGATAACATCGCACTCACCTTCTTTCTCGGCATGTGTACCTTCATTGCCGTATCAAAAAAGGTCAGTACCGCGATTATGTTGAGCGCTGCAGTCATCGCTGTCGAAGTTATCACGGTTCCTGTCAATAATCTCCTTTATACTTTTCTGTTGAAAAAAGGGGCGTTGGCATGGGCTGGCTATCCGAATCTGGATCTTAGCTTTTTGGGTCTCATCTGTTATATCGGTGTTATTGCCGCGATTGTGCAGATTCTCGAGATGGCATTAGATAAGTACTTCCCAGTCCTCTATAACGCTTTGGGAATTTTCCTCCCTCTGATCACGGTAAACTGCGCCATCCTTGGTGCTGTTCTGTTTATGGTTGAGCGCGACTACAATGTGGTAGAGAGTACAGTTTATGGTGCGGGTGTTGGGGTTGGCTTTGGTTTAGCTATCTGCCTGTTGGCCGGCATCCGTGAAAAATTAGTCTATAGCGATATTCCTAAAGGATTAAAGGGAGTAGGTGTCACTTTTATTATCGTTGGTTTGATGGCCATGTCGTTCAAGGCCTTTTCCGGCCTGCAATTTTAACGGCAGTATAACCAAGAACAATAAGGATTGGATAAGAGTATGGACTTCACACTGATAATAGCCGGATCCACAATGTTCACGGGAGTTATTCTTGCTCTGGTTGCCATCATTCTGGTGGCACGGAAGAGTCTGGTTCCCAGCGGCGAGATCAACTTTTTCATCAATGATGATCCCAATAAAACCATCGTCACCAAGCCCGGCGGTAAACTGCTGGGAGCATTGGCTGACTATGGGATTTTCATCCCTTCTGCCTGTGGCGGCGGCGGCACCTGTGGTCAATGCCATATTCATGTCTTTGACGGTGGTGGTGACATTCTACCAACTGAAACCGGTTTTATAACCAAACGTCAAGCACGGGAAGGTCTCCGTTTAGCTTGCCAGGTTGGCGTTAAGCAGGATATGAAACTGGGTATTCCTGCAGAGATATTCGATATCAGAAAGTGGGAATGTACGGTTAGATCCAATGATGGCAAAGCTACATTTATTAAAGAATTAATTGTTGATCTTCCCGAAGGTGAGGATTGTGATTTCAGGGCAGGTGGTTATATCCAGATCGAAGCCCCGGCACATGAGCTTTCCTATTCCGAATTTGATATTGAAGAAGAGTACAAAGAAGATTGGGATAAGTTTGATTTGTGGCGTTATAAATCGATCGTTAAAGAACCCATCATGCGCGCCTATTCGATGGCGAGTTTTCCCTTGGAAAAAGGGATGGTCATGCTGAACGTCCGGGTTTGTCCACCGCCTCCAAATGTACCAGATGCACCCCCAGGACAAATGTCGTCGTTTATTTACAATCTTAAGCCCGGCGATAAGGTCACTATTTCTGGTCCTTACGGTGAATTCTTTGCCCGTGAAACCGACAACGAGATGGTCTTCATCGGTGGTGGTGCCGGTATGGCACCGATGCGTTCCCACATCCTCGACCAACTGTTGCGCTTGAACTCAACGCGTAAAATGACTTACTGGTATGGAGCACGTAGCCTTAAAGAGATGTTCTATGTCGAGGAGCTGAACGAATTACAAGAGAAGTATCCAAACTTCACATGGCATTGTGCTTTATCAGATCCAATCCCGGAAGATAATTGGACCGGGCCGGTTGGTTTCATTCACAATGTTCTTTACGAGCTCTATGTCAAAGACCATGAAGCACCGGAAGATTGCGAATACTACATGTGTGGTCCTCAGTTGATGGCGAACGCAGTGACTAACATGCTTCTTGATCAGGGTGTGGAACGTGAAAACATCATGTTTGACGATTTTGGCTAAAAAAGCTGTTAGTGCATGCTTGATTTTATCAATAAAGGAGAGGCCTGATGCCTTACGGACAAGCAAAAGAGATAATTGATTCAGCCCGTGCGTTTCATCAGCGTGCCAGTGAGTTTTACCAGCAGCTTGCTGATAAAGCGGAAGGCGCTAGGGTTAAAATGTTGCTTGACTACCTGGTTCGCCATGAAGCGCACTTGGATCGTGCTTTAGCTGATTATAAAGAAGCAGTCAGATCAAGAGCTCTGGATGCCTGGTATCAATATGCACAGGAGCAGTGTCTTCTGCAACCTTTCGATGTCAGCCAATATTCGAAGGATATGACGGTTGAAGAAGTCATGAAAATCGGCCTCAATATCGATAGCTGCCTCGTCGCATCGTATAAAGGGATGGCAGAGAACGCGACAACTGCCGAATGTCGTGAGATTTTTGAACATTTGCTATTGATGGAAAAACAGCAAAAACATAAGTTAGCCCGAGTTGCACTTGAAATTGACGAAATGTAAGTTGATCCTGACAACAGGAATGATAAAACCGCATCAATTGATGCGGTTTTTTTTTGGAGAATAGATGAAACGGCGCTCCTTGATCGTCATTGTTTTATTGATGGCAGTTGCTGGTATAGGTTACCTGAACCAGCATAAAACGACCAATGATCAACTCCTGACCATTAGTGGGACAACCATGGGTACCAGCTATCATATTAAGCTGGCACCAACTGCTACACAAAAAATCAATCTTCCTTCCCTTAAAGAGCAGATTAGTTCGCGCCTCGATGACATTGATCATAAGATGTCAACCTATAAAAAAGACTCAGAAGTCTCCCGTTTCAATCGGCATTCTAGTGAAAGCTGGATGCCGATATCAGCTGAAACCTTAACTGTTATCAGTGCAGCGCAGGAGATCAGCCAACTGAGTTCTGGCGCTTTCGATATCACTATCGGAAAATTGGTCAATCTGTGGGGATTTGGGCCAACAATCAATCTTGATGCAATTCCTGATGCGAATGCTATCCAGACCTTGCTGTCAAAGTCAGGATATCATAAACTGGAGTTACGCAAGACACCTCCGGCAGTACGCAAAAATGCTAGTGCAATTTCCATCGATCTATCGGCCATAGCCAAGGGGTACGCTGTCGATGCTATCGCTAGATTATTGATGGAAAACCAGATCAATAATTTTTTAGTAGAAATTGGTGGTGAAATTATTACCCACGGGCAAAAACAGTTGCAGCAACCTTGGGTCATCGGTATTGAAAGTCCGGTAGCAGAACAACGTAGCATCAGAAAACGGTTATATCTTGAAGATGTTGCTATGGCGACATCAGGGGATTATCGTAATTATTTTGAAGAGCAGGGGGTGCGTTATTCACACACGATTGACCCTGCTACCGGTTATCCGATAAAACATCAACTGGCCTCTGTGACTGTTATCGATAAAACATGTATGCGTGCAGATGCTTTGGCCACAGCAATTATGGTGATGGGTCCGAGCAAGGGGTTAGAGTTTGCCAGACAAGAGCAGCTTGCGATTTTTATGCTGGTAAAGCAGGGCGACCAGTTTATTGAAAAACACAGTTCTGCTTTTAAACCCTATCTCAAACCAGAAGAGGATTAGTTATGGAAATGCTTATTCCCGCCTTAATTATCTTCCTGCTTGCCTTTACCGGGTTGTCAATCGGGATTATCTTTGGTCGTAAAGGGATCTCTGGAAGCTGTAGTAGTGAGGAAGCAAAGCTGCTGGATATCCAGTGTTTCTGTGGTTCGGCTGATAATTGCTCCATAGCTGCTGGTGATGGTGGCATTTCGATAAAGGCGGTCTGTACTGGAGATGATATTGAAAAATGTAAGCAGATGGTGGCAGATTTTGAAAAAAAGACCGGCAAACTATCTCCCCCCTCATAATTATCAGGTTCCTGTAAATACCACCGTGGGACTTTGATTAGTGAGCTCCCTTTATATACATATCCCCTTCTGTTCCAGTAAATGCCCTTATTGTGATTTTTTTTCTCGGGTTGGTTCCCAGCAACAAATTGATGAGTATGTTGAGCTGCTCAATCTTAATATCAAGATTCTGAGACAGAAATTATCCTCTTGTCCGCCATTTAAAACGATTTTTTTTGGTGGTGGGACACCATCACTTCTCTCGATAAAGCAGATTGAAAACATCCTCAATAGTATCGAACAAAACTTCGGGATAGAAACAGCTGCCGAAATTACTCTGGAAGCTAATCCAGGAACAGTGACTCTGGAGCAGCTGCAAGGATATCGACAGGCTGGAATTAATCGCCTCTCCCTTGGCATTCAATCACTCAATGACCAGACCTTACAAATGCTTGGTAGAATACACACTGCTAACCAAACACGGGAAAGTGTGGCTGCTGCCCGTACCGCTGGATTCGACAATCTCAGTCTTGATCTGATGTTCGCTCTTCCAAATCAGGATTTAGTGTCTCTGGAACAAGAAATAACTGCACTGCTAACTTTAAGCCCGGAACATATCTCTCTTTACGGCCTTTCCTTTGAAGAAGGAACCGACTTTTTCACTCGGTTGCAGTCAGGTCAATTATCTTCCTGCGAAGACAACCTCTATGCCGATCAATACCAACTACTGCATGAACAACTAGATGCGGCGGGGTTTGAACACTATGAGATTTCCAATTTTGCTCGTCCAAAACGGCGCTGTTGTCACAATCAGGTTTATTGGCAGCGTGGTGACTGCCTGGCAATCGGAGCTGGTGCACATAGTTTTGTTAATCAGAAATGGGGTGAAAGATGGCATATTCCTGCGAATCTTCAGGACTATAAAAAATCTCTGCTACGCGGAGAGGATCCTGCTGAACTTTTGGAAACATACAACCAACTGGAAGCAATGAAGGAATACGTTTATCTTGCTTTGCGCACCAGCGATGGCATAGAGCAGGAGGAATTTGAACAAAAATTTAATCTCCCCCTGCAGCAAGCTTTTCCCGAAGCACTCAATAAAGCGACAGACTACCTTCATCCATCTTTAACCACTGGTCGTTACAGTTGTAACTTGAACGGTTGGCTTCTCTATGATCATTTGATCAGCCACTTCCTGTAGTTATCGACCAACCTATCTTTTTTTTTGCGTGAGCATCAACAAATGACAAATATATTCAAATCTGCCTATCTGCGATCGCCATAGGGCTTGACAAAGTGGCAGGTGCTTGATAATCTTCGCTATTAGCACTCACCTCTGTTGAGTGCTAACACAAGTTGGACGAAGAGAGTCCTGTTAAAAGTGGAGTACAAGTTTATGGCTGATACATTAAATGAACGCAGCCAAAATATTCTTGAGGCAATTGTCGAAGACTACATCACCTCAGCTGAACCTGTTGGTAGTCGTGCGATCAGTCGCAAGCACAATTTTAATCTGTCTCCAGCGTCGGTTCGCAATGTCATGGCGGACTTGGAGGACATGGGTCTACTCTGTTCGCCACACACCTCTTCAGGGCGGATTCCAACAGGAAAGGGGTTTCAATACTATATCGATACCCTGCTTAATGTTCGTACCTTGGATCGGAATGAAAAACAGAATCTGCGTAATAGCTACCGCTTTCAGAATATGCGTATGGAAGATATTATGCAGGAGGTCGGCAGGGTTCTGTCGGGTCTTTCTCAATATACCGGTCTGGTTATGGCCCCTAAATTTATCTCGACAGTTTTTCGGCAGATTGAATTTATCCGCTTATCTCAAGGTCGGTTACTGATGATATATGTTTCGGAAACCGGATTGGTTCAGAATAAAGTTATCGAAGCAGACCCATCGTTGACAGTCCGCGATCTTGAACAGATCAGCAGCTATCTGAACAGTGAACTGAACGGTCTGTCGATTCAAGAGGTTCGCACCAAGCTGAAGCAAGAGCTACAGGAAGATCGAGTCAATTATGATCGGTTGAAAAAACAGGCGTTGAGCCTTTCTTGTGCCGCGCTACAGGATGAAATTGAAGATCAGATTTATGTTTCCGGAGCCTCTCTGATGTTGGGGCAACCGGAATTTTCAACTCCAGAGCAGATGAAGCGGTTAGTCCGTGCCTTTGAGAGTAAAAAACTTCTCATTGAACTATTGGATCGGGGGCAATCAGCACAGGGGGTGCAGATATTTATTGGTAACGACAGCAGTCAGGTAGATTTGGAAGGTTGCAGTTTGATTACCTCGAACTTTTCTAACCAGAAAGGTGCTATCGGTACCCTGGGTGTTATTGGTCCGGTTCGGATGAATTATTCACAAGTTGTCCCGATTGTCGATTTTACAGCCCAACTTGTCAGCCGGGTTTTAGATCGGGAAATAGATCAAGATTGATACAAATAAGGAGCACAAAAGGTGGCAAAAAAAAATGAGGATTTTGAAAATGAACTGGAAACCCCATCTGATGTTGAGCCGGAAGTCGAAGGTGCAGAAGATGACACAGAGTCGCTGCAAGATAAATTAACTCAGGCTCTGGATGAGACCAAGGTTCACCAGGAGCAATATCTGAGAACTTTGGCCGACATGGAAAATCTGCGCAAACGGACTCAGAGAGATAAGGAAGAATTGGCTAAGTTTGCCAATGAAAGTCTTCTACGCGACATTTTGCCGGTTATCGACAATCTGGAACGGGCAGTTGAACACGCAGAGCAGACTGAAAGTGAAGATGGTCTGTTTGAGGGAGTTCAAATGACCCTGACCCAGTTTAGTCAACTACTGGATAAGTTTGGGGTGGAGCCGGTAGACGCTATTGGTCAACCATTTGATCCGGCATACCATCAGGCTATGGGGATGATGGAGTCAGAAGAACATCCGGTCAATACCGTCGTTCAGCAGATGCAAAAAGGGTATCAGCTTAACAAGCGGTTATTACGACCTGCATTTGTGATGCTGGCAAAAGCCCCGGAAATTGTAGTAATTGAAGAAGATACGACTGAAGATGGCACAACTGAAGAAACAGACAAAGAGTAAAAGACTCTGACAAAATCTCTAAGGAGGATATAAATTATGGGTAAAGTTATTGGCATTGATTTGGGAACTACAAACTCTTGCGTTGCAATTATGGAAGGGGGCGAGCCGGTTGTTATAGCAAACTCGGAAGGATCTCGTACGACGCCTTCGATTATTGCATTTACTGAAAGTGGTGAGCGCCTTGTCGGTCAGCAGGCAAAACGTCAGGCGGTTACAAATCCTGAAAACACCCTTTTCGCTATCAAGCGCTTGATCGGGCGTAAATTCAATTCTGAAGCGGTTCAAAAGGATATGAAAATCAGCCCTTTTAGTATTATTGAAGCTGATAATGGCGATGCCTGGGTCGAAGCTCGGGGTAAGAAATATAGTTCCCCTGAAATATCTGCCATGGTGCTGCAAAAAATGAAGCAAACTGCGGAAGATTACCTTGGTGAAAAAGTCACTGATGCCGTTATTACCGTGCCGGCCTATTTCAATGATTCTCAACGCCAGGCGACCAAGGATGCCGGAAAAATTTCCGGGTTGAATGTTTTGCGGATCATTAACGAGCCTACCGCTGCATCGCTGGCATACGGGCTGGATAAAAAACATGAAATGACCATCGCTGTTTTTGACCTTGGTGGTGGCACTTTTGATGTCTCTGTCCTTGATCTTGGCGATGGTGTTTTTGAGGTTAAATCGACCAATGGTGACACCTTTCTTGGTGGTGAAGATTTTGATCAGCGGATCATTGATTATGTTGCCGATGAATTCAAAAAAGATCAGGGAATCGATCTGCGTGGTGACAAAATGGCTTTGCAACGGTTGAAAGAAGCTGCGGAAAAAGCCAAATGTGAGCTCTCCTCATCGATGGAAACTGATATTAATCTGCCGTTTATTACTGCTGACCAGTCGGGGCCAAAGCACCTGAATGTTAAGCTATCTCGTTCCAAACTGGAAAGTATCTGTAGTGAGTTAATTGATAGATTAACTGAGCCATGCAAAACTGCATTGAAAGATGCTGGATTGTCCGCCAATGAAATTACTGAAGTTGTCTTGGTTGGTGGTATGACACGAATGCCAGCGGTTCAGCAGCGGGTCAAAGAGATCTTTGGCAAGGATCCAAGCAAAGGGGTGAATCCCGATGAGGTTGTTGCCATTGGTGCTGCAATTCAGGGCGGTGTTCTGACCGGTGATGTTAAAGATGTTCTCCTTCTTGATGTTACTCCATTGTCTCTTGGAATTGAAACTCTTGGTAGCGTCATGACCAAGCTGATTGAGAAAAACACCACCGTCCCGTGTAAGAAAAGTCAGGTGTTTTCTACTGCTGCAGATAATCAACCGGCTGTTTCAGTCCATGTTCTGCAGGGTGAGCGGGAAATGGCAACCGATAACAAAACCATTGGCAACTTTGAGCTGGTAGGGATTCCAACTGCCCCGCGTGGGGTTCCACAAATCGAAGTTACTTTTGATATTGATGCCAACGGGATTCTCCATGTCTCGGCAAAAGATCTTGGTACCGGAAAAGAGCAGTCAATTCAGATCACCGCATCAAGTGGTTTATCCGATGAAGAGATCAACAAAATGGTTCAGGATGCTGAAGCTCATGCCAGTGAAGATAAAGACAAGCGTGAATTGATAGAAGCCCGTAACCAGGCAGATGGTCTGGCCTACACGACAGAAAAATCACTGACTGAGCATGGTGAAAAACTGGACAGTGACACGAAGAAGCAAATTGAAGAGGCATTGGAAGGTCTGAAAAAAGCGATTGAGGGCGATAATCCAGAAGAGATCAAGACAAAGAGTGAAACTCTTGCTCAGGCATCCCATAAGCTTGCGGAAGTGATGTATGCACAATCCCAGGGTGATGATGACGCTGCTGGAGGTGCCGATAATGGCGCAGCAGATGCCGCTGGTGATGATGTTGTCGACGCTGAATTTGAGGACGTTGACGAAAAGAAGTAAATTTTCATGTACAGTAGCCGCCAACCTATTAACCAGGTTGGCGGCTGTCTTTTTAACGCAGGATAGTTATTTTGTCTAAGTGTGATTACTACGAAGTACTGGAAGTTAATCAAAACGCCAGCGGGACAGAAATCAAAAAATCTTACCGTCGACTGGCTATCCAGTACCACCCCGATAAAAATCCCGGAGATACCAAAGCAGAAAGTAAGTTTAAAGAACTTTCTGAAGCCTATGCAGTTCTTTCTGATGCTCAAAAAAGAGCAACTTATGATCAGTTTGGCCATGCCGGTGTCAATGGCGCTGGTGGGTTTTCTAGTGGCGGCTTTGGCGGAGCCCCATTTGAAGATATTTTCGGCGATATTTTCGGTGATATTTTCGGCGGTGGATCGCGCCGAGGTGGCCGGGGACAACGGGGGGATGATCTCCGCTATAACCTGACCATCAGTTTTGAAGAGGCTGCATTCGGGACTGAAAAAAATCTCCAGTTACCGCGCAAGCAATCCTGCGAAACCTGTCATGGCTCTGGTGCTAGTCCAGGAACCGAAGCTCAAACTTGTTCTACCTGTCGTGGTGCTGGTCAGGTGCGCTATCAACAGGGGTTCTTTACCATGACACGTCCCTGTCCCGATTGTCACGGCACAGGAAAAATCATTACCGATCCCTGCTCCGATTGCCGGGGTAGCGGACAGGTCAAAAGCAAACGTACTGTAGCACTCAAAGTTCCGGCGGGAGTGGAAGATGGTATCCGCTTGAAATTGAGTAGCGAAGGGGATGCAGGTTCCCAGGGAGGTCCCCCGGGGGATCTTTATGTTGTCATCAGCGTTGAAGAACATCCGATATTCAAACGTGATGGGCAAGATGTCATCTGTGAAATTCCGATCTCCTTTGTTCAGGCTGCGCTAGGTTGTGATCTGCAGGTTCCTACTCTGGAAGGAAAACTCAATCTGAAGGTTCCGGCAGGGACCCAAACTGGAAAAGTTTTCAAACTTTCGGGAAAGGGGATTGTCGCTCTACAGGGGCATAACCGGCGTGGCGACCAGTTGGTGGTACTAAAAGTTGAGGTTCCAACTAAAATGAATGCTCGTCAGCGCGAGCTGCTGGAAGACTTCGCCAAAGAGAGTGGTGAAGATATTCATCCGCAAGGGAAGGGGTTTTTTGATAAAGTCAAAGAACTGTTTGACTGATACCGAATCAATGAGCCCGCGATGGCTTGCACTTATTTACCTGCTGTTTTACCGCTGATTCTGGTAGTATTCCCTTATTCTTCATCCAAAACTATGGAGTACGCATGAAGCGGATCTATTGCCTGATTCTATCCGGAACCCTGTTTGCATCCCTGCTATTGAACTTTTCTGTCGGTTCGGTTGCCACTGCCGAAGTTGCAGGGCTGAAGCAAGGTCAGAAACTATTCCAGGAAGGAGACCTGAACCAGGCACTAGCAATTTTACGCGGTTTTGTCCAACAATCTCCAGATTCAACCGAAACCGCCCAAGCTTCTGCATTGATTGGTCGGATCTTTTCGCAACAACATAACGACGCTGATGCAATCCTCTATCTACAGCGTATTCCAACAGTTTTTCGAAGTCCTGAAATTAAATTTCTTTTGGGAAGTAGTCTGGTTAAAACCGGTGAATTCCAAGCAGGCTTACAACAGTTACAGCCTTTGCTCAGCGAACCCCTCCCTCAGTCTGATAAGTCCATGCTTTATCAGTCCCTTACTGTCGCTTCAACTGAGCAACAGCAATTTCTTCTGGCGCTATTTTACTTGCAGCAGCAACTTCCGCTCAGCACAAGCCGAGCAGAAATACTCGCTCAATCTCATCAGTTATTGCAAAGTCATCTCAGTGATGCTGATCTGGCAGAGGCTGCTTTTATGTGGCAGGAAACTGCGATTGGACAGGATGCACGTCTGCAGCTGGCACGTCGGGCACTGGCGCAACAACAACCGGATCAAGCCAGGAAGCATTTACAGAGACTATTTGCCTCCTCGGTAACTTTTCCCTACTGGCAAGAAGCTGAATTGCTGCTGCAGAGAACCGGCACGGACAATAGCTGGCTTAATCGCGATAGTATTGGTGTCCTCCTCCCAATGAGTGATCGCTACGCTTCGTACGGTGAGCTGGTCAAAAAGGGACTGGAACTGGCGTTGTTGGAACACAACAAAACCCGCTTACCGGCACGTTTTATTTATCATGATACAGCAACTGAAGGGGTTACCTCTGCTCAGCTGGTCAGCAGTTTGACCGATGACGACAAGGTCATGGCAGTTATTGGTCCACTCATTAGCACTAATGCTGGAGAGGCTGCCCACCGAGCGCAACGTGAGATGGTGCCGATGCTTGCTCTGGCACAAACGGAGGGATTGCCAGAAATTGGTAATTTTATTTTCCGTGATACCCTGACGGCAGAACAACAAGTCAAAGCATTGGTTGATTATGCCATGGCGGCTGGAAATATCTCTTTCTCGGTTTTGCGTCCAGAAAATCGCCTTGGTGAGAAGATGACCGAACTGTTTGTTGCAGAACTGCAAGGAGCAGGTGGTGAAATTATCGATATTGTCAGCTATCCGGATGACAGCACCGATTTCAAGAAACAGATTCATAAGCTCCTCTGGGAAGATCGGGAGATAGAAATTCCCAGAACGAAAGCAGAAATGGAAGAAGAAGAGGAAGATCTAGAACTGGAATATCCCCTACCCCCTTTCCATGCTCTGTTCATCCCCGATTATGCGGATCGGATCAGCCAGATTGCTCCGCAGTTGGTATTTTATGGCATCAAGGACGCTACTCTGCTCGGAATCAATGGTTGGAATTCTCCTGAACTGGTTAAACAGGCGGGTCGGTTTCTCAAACAAGCTGTATTCGTAGATGCGTTTTATGCTGAGAGTAAAAAACCAGAAGTGCAGCGGTTTATGGAACTCTATCGTCAACACTACAAGGAAGAGCCAACCATTCTTGGAGCTCAAGCTTTTGATATTGCCACTTTGCTGTTACAAATTCTTGATGATCCGGAAGTGGGAAATCGTAATGATTTGCGGAGAAAGATGGTTGATCTCTATGATTATCGTGGAGTCACCGGAACGACTGGGTTTGACATCTATGGTGAAGCAATCAAACAACTCCACCTGTTACAAATTAAACGTGGTCAAATTGTTGAATTGAAATAATCTTCCGGATTTTTTGTCTGAACATAAATAGGTTAAAAATAATAGCGACAGCGCAACTCCAGCTTGCTTTCGTTGAGTTTCTCACCATGTTCGGTAAATTTTCCACCATCAATATATGAATAGCGCAGCCGCAACTCCCAGTTGGTGAAGCCAGTGTAAGCAGCTTCCGGACTCAAAGAGTAACTTTCATCATCAAGATTGAAAATTGCAGTTATCCCTGGTGTAAAATAGAGCAAATCAAACGGCTCTTTCTGAGTCACTTTGGTATAAATGTAGTTGCGGCCCACCTGCGGTTTTGCGTACCCACTTTTGCTGATAATCGCAGCCTGATTGAAAAGACTGTCATCACCCGTGCTGTTATATTGTATGTTTGCATCGCTGACCAGTTGATAAAAATGATCCATTTCAGTTTCAGAGTAGCCTGCATCGTTATGGTAGAACTCAAGAATAGTCGTAATGTCGCTTTCGGTTAAATAACGGAGACCCAGCAGATAGCTGGTGGCTGAAATTTCATGATTTTCCAGAAACCCCAATCCATTCAGAACTCTGATCTTCTGCTCCGGGATATAGGCAACTTCGGCATGAATCTCAAAATTTGTCGCCAGGTTTCTAGAGATATCAATTCCGTATCTGGTTGAACGACTGTCGCCGGTGAAGAAGATTAAATCGATATCGGTATCCCGATAGAGAAGATAGAGCTTGGCAGCCAAATTGATATGATTTTGCTCGCCGAAATCATCGTTAATATCGTCCCATACCGGTAGTACCACTCCGGTTAATGCCAATGTTTGCAACGATCCCGGGAGACTTTTGATCAGATCAACACCGACCCCGATATACCCTTCAAGGGCATCTTCAGGATTGTTGGGATCTTTGGGACGATCAATAAAGCCGACCGGGTTCCACGCATAACCCTTGCCCCATTTGAAGGTTTTTTTACCTAGTTCAAAAGTGACGGAAGGAGCAGGTTTGATACTGGCGTAGGCGGAAAAAATGTCCAGAGTCTGTTCAGAATCCAGCTGATTTTTTTGGGCGGAAGCCTGTAACAACCAGTTGAAATCAACTATCCCCTTATTGTAGTTACCATCCAATTGAACGGTAGAGGTCAGTCGATCCAGATCTGAGCGTGGGTTGTCGTAGAAACCAAGTAACCCAAAAGCGCCATTCCGATTAATCCAGTTATGATCAAACTTCAGCTCGGCATAGCCACCCCACGAAAAACTCTTTTTTTCGAATTCATCAAGATTGAAGCTATAGTCCTCCGCCAGCGTTACAGAAGGAATAGACAATTCTACCCCTAAAAAGAGACAGAAGCAGGTCAACGTAAATATTTTTTGCAACATAATCATAGGGGACTTATCGGTATTTGATCATCCAAAGATGAATTTACTAGCAGCGTGTCGGACTATCCGGGCTGAAGCGAAAAGTTGACCGTTTGTGATCAGATTTTGGCTCGTTTGAGAGTAATAGCCATAGCTATTGGTCGAAAAGGAGCTGAAATTTGAGCCAAACAGACGAATTTGCAGCCAGATCATTGATAGCCCGACACGCTGCTAGCGTAGCTCATCAACCCGTGACAGGTAATTGAGGGAAAAAACTTCATCTGCCAGTTCCTTCTGATTTATTTTAGCGTAGATCATCGCTGACTTATAACCTTTGTAGAGGGG
>JASJGT010000083.1:0-3329 GCA_033791405.1 Desulfuromusa sp. | reverse complement strand
GATCACAACACAGATAGACCAACCTGATGGTCCTTCTTTGCGTTTAGAAACCATGAGAAATGGTCGTATAGTAGGAGAAATCGGATTTTATTTAGGGAAAAAACGAACCGCATCTGTTATCACAGATGAAAAAAGTGTTATCTATCGATTGTCGATCAAAGATCTGGAAAGACTCGAAAAGAAAAATCCAGAGACCGCCAACATACTCCATCAAGTCGTTGTTCATCTAATGGCTGTAAGGTTCACCCATCTGATAAAAACGGTCAATGCCCTACAGAAATAACAATGGGTGCTGTTCTGTAAATGTTTAATTGAAAGCGGTGCAGATAGTATTTCAATTTCGCCATTATTATGATGTTTCCCAACAGATCGGTCCCCCTAAGGGACAATCAGGGGTTTTTCTGAATGAGTGCCTACCACACCTCATCTTTTGAAGTCATTGTATGCTTATATCCTTTCCTTTTTTCCAGCCGCCATGACTGACCGGTTATGGCAAAAGCAGCTATCCCAATTAATCCCAACGAATAAATCATTTTTTCAGAACTTAAAAATTCAGGTTCAAAATAAACAGCTAACCAATGATTGTAAGGTTCTGGATATCATCTCACATGCAATAATTCCCAGAAACCGCATATTGTGTCGCAATAAAGATAGTTGAGATTAAATCACAAAGGCAGCAGCTGTCAAAGCACTTTATTTTCAAACCATACTTGCCGACGATGGCACTTTTTGGGTCTGGGTAAAAATAGACGGCACTTAGCTGCACGCTGCGTTGGGTTGCATGTAGCTGGTGATATCGCGGCATGCCATTGCTGTTTTTGCTGTGCAATAGATCGATCGTATCTTTAGATAAGAAAGAATCCAAAGTGAAAAGGTCGGCTACCATATCTGGAGGTCGGCCTTTTTGGTCAAATGTTCCGCTTTAATAGCAGTAACAACCGGTTTTACAAACCGTGTGCCTTAATTCGGATATGATAATATCGGAAATTTCGTGGAGCTTTAAAGCTGAGAAATAGATGCAATAGATTTGCCCTAAAAATTCAACCGATCTCTCCTTCAATTTTCATCGAACGCATAACACTCATGACGAATTCGGCGGCTTCGACCAGATCGACTTCAATCCAATGGCAGACGGCCTCCGGATCTCGGTTTTTCAGCCCTCCGATGATCTTTTGATGGTAGTCCGGTCCGGACTTTGGATCCAAGAACAGGGTTTGGCGGAACATGATGTGATAATAGGGACTGACCTGTTTCCACAGGTTCTTGATAATGGACAGCAGAATGGGCATCCGGGCTTCTCCGTAGATGGTGAAATGAAAGGCGTGGTTGACCTTGAGGAGCTCATCCGCATCATGAACACTGTGGGCCTTTAGATACTGGTCGGTTAGCTCTGCCAGACGGCTCAGCAAGCCATCTTTCATATTCAGGGTTGCCTGTCTGGCTGCGGGTAGTTCCAGCATGAGGCGGATCTTCAGAATTTCCTTAAGGTTTTTCTCTGATAGTTCATTTACTGTCACTCCCTTGTTGGGTTGAGCGGTAACGAAATCGCGGGCAGCCAATCGGCCGATGGCCTCCCGGACGGGAACGCGGCTGACGCCCATCTGTTGTGCCAATTTTTCGGCAACAAGTTTCTCACCGGGTTTAATGCGGGCCGTGACAATTGCACGCTCCAATTCTTTGTAGACCAGTTCTTGAGCGGTTGGCGTTTTAATCACCTTCGCCGAATAGGCGGGTTCGGATATTGGTGAAGAAGAATTCCTGTTTTCTTCCTTTGCCGACGGTTGGTGATGCATTTCCCACGTTTTCCGTAGGCTCAAGAAACCACTCATCCCTTTTAGTCCGGCTTGAACAAACCAACCACGAGCTAAACGCGATGCGCTGGGTAGCGAAAGGGCACCTTTTCCTTTTCTCGATTTGAAAAGCAGTTCATCCTCGACCGGACGATTATTTTGGAGATAATACTTTAATGTATAATGGGTTTGCTGCCCCATTACGACTGGCTCATTGCGCCCATGCGTACCACTTAACATAGAAATTTCTTGGCCGACATTCAAGTCGGCCAAGTCTTTAACCTTTAACGACAGCAGTTGATTGGCTGCCACGCCAGTTTCAACGGCCAGATTAAACAACAGCAAGTCCCTGATATTTGGCCCGATAGTGCGTCGAACACGATCAATATCTGTTGAACTGGATATGGCGAGGGCCTTTTTTTGCCATTTCTTCGAAAATAATTGTTGGGTCATCCGTCATCCTCCGAACAAAGGATATTTAATATAACATTGAAAATCAACTATTTTAAATGAAATGGTACTTAAAACATTTATGTGACTTATAAAAATTTGAAAAAAATCAAAATATCAGTCATTTTAGCACGGAACCAATCCTAACAAGTATGAATGTTAACAAAAAAGTGGTTGACATTATATTTTATACAACGCACATTAATATGTACCTCACAATCCCACCCGTCGAAATGGATAAAACCACAGTTATCTAAGGGTGTTTTCACGAGACCACCTCTTGAGGGGAGAAAAATCGGATGAACGGGGCCCGCACCGTTGTTGAAATGCTCAAAAAGTATAAAACTCAAGTAATTTTCGGTGTTCCCGGAGACACAAGCATTGGGTTGTATGAAGCCCTATATGATGTGGCCCCTGCAATCCGCCATGTAATGGCCAGGGATGAGAGATCTGCTTCGTTTATGGCTGATGCGTATGCTAGGTTATCCCACCGACCTGGAATTTGTGAATGTCCATCCGGTGCAGGACCGCTTTACGCTATCCCCGGTATTGCTGAAGCGAACGCATCTTCCATACCGGTCATTCTAATCACTTCAGATATTGCATTGTCCGGCGAAGGTCGGCAGACCATTACCGAAATCGATTGTGCCAAATTATTTGAGCCCGTTACTAAATGGTCCTATTTGGTTAAGCATGTCAGCAAAATACCGGAGACAATACGCCGGGCATTTCGGATTGCGACAACAGGAAGACCGGGGGCTGTCCACATAGCACTTCCAATGGAAGCTCAGCAAGCTGTGTTTCCAGGCGGTTCCAACGATCTCTATATAGAAGAGGAGTGCACAACCTATCCCGCTTATCGCACCCGAGGTGCAAGGGTAGTTCTTGAAAACCTGTCCAAAATTTTAATCCAGGCAAAAAAACCAGTAATCATTGCCGGCGGAGGTGCCAATCACTCGCAGGCAGGACCGGCAATCCTGGCCCTGGCAGAATGGTTGTCCGCACCGGTGGTTACCACTATTTCCGGTCAGGGCATCGTTCCGGATCACCATCCGCTGGCAATGGGCGTCACGGGAGACAACGGCTTTC
>JASJGT010000082.1:0-2546 GCA_033791405.1 Desulfuromusa sp. | reverse complement strand
TTTTATTTAAGAAACTCAGACTTTTGCATCCCAAAACTATGAGTTTTTCTGTATAATTCTCTGAATTTAAAATCAGATTTTTCTTGAGGAGTTCATCATGTTAAGGCGTGGCATGCGTTTATTCTGTTGCTTATTGTTTGTAATTTGTCTGCAACAGTTTTGTATTTTTCCTGCAGTGGCGGGAGAGAAGGAAGAGCGGGTCCAACTGCTGCAGAAAAAGATGGAGAAACTGCAGGAGTTGCTGGTCAAGATGCAAGAAGAGAAGCTCCGTGAACAACCGCCAACTGAAATTCCATGGCAACCGATTCTTCAATCTGGCACAGAGCGACCCGCATATGATCAGTATGTTTATCTATTGGCACCGCAGATGCGTGCTGCCGATCTCGACAGCACCCTGCAACAACTCCATTTCTTGGCTAACCACGATGAATTGAAGGAACGAGGAACCCTATTTGTCATTCCTTCATTACCATTGTCGACAGGGGAAAAGATGACGGTGGAAAAATACAATCGTGATCTTGCCGGGAGCCTATTAAAAGAGCTTAGAATGCCGATGTCTCTTGAAGGAGGGTTGATCGTGGCCCCAGCCCATTTGGGAAAGTTTGATGTTGCCGAGGAATCGTTGCTGTTTATCGATCTGACCGGTTGTGATCAAATCCTGCGGGCACGGATTTTCGGCTTATTGCAGAGCCACAGACTTTTTACTGAAGATGGTAGTATCCATAGATATCTATGGGAACTGCTGAAAAGCGCCGCGCCCCAGGCATTCACTGTTTATATGCAAGATGAACTGGTCTGGTTAGCATTGGATAATAACTAGTATTTTAGTCGAGAATCCTTGAGCTAGGTGAAATGTTTGTAGTAGTCTGGTCGAAATGACATTTCGTTAGCCATCAGGAGAATAATATGAGTTCTAATCAAGAAGAATATATCCCTAAATGGATTGCTTGGGAGAGTACCCAGCGGTGCAACCTTAACTGTGTCCATTGCCGTTGCTCTTCAGATATGTCGGCTGCCGAAGGGGACTTTAGTACCGCAGAAGCGTTTAAAATGATCGATGATATCTGTGAAGTCAGCAAACCGGTGATGGTCCTTTCGGGTGGTGAACCGTTGTTGCGAAAGGATATCTTTGAGATTGCTCAATACGGAACCGACAAAGGGTTACGGATGTGTATGGCGACCAACGGCACCTTGGTCACCGATGCTATTTGTGAGAAGATGAATGCTGCTGATATCAAGATGGTGGCTCTCTCTCTTGATGGGTCAACAGCAGAAATTCATGATAATTTTCGCAATAGTCTAGGGGCTTATGCCGGTGTTATTCGTGCGGCTGCAATCCTGAAGCGAAATGGTATTCCGTTTCTCATCAATTCATCTTTTACCAAGCGGAATCAACAGGATGTTGCTGCAACTTTTAAAGTCGCAAAAGGGCTGGGAGCAACTGCCTGGTATATGTTTATGATTGTTCCAACCGGTCGCGGTGAAGAGATCATGAATGAGTTGGTTTCGGCAGAAGACTATGAAGAGATCCTTGCCTGGCACTATGAACAGGAAAAGCATGAAGATGATATTCTGATGCGTCCGACCTGTGCCCCCCATTATTATCGGATTGTGCCGCAGATGGCTAAAGCTGAAGGGGTTGATTTTAAACGGCGCAGTCTGACCTTTTCCACTGGCGGCGGCAAAGGTTGTATCGCAGCGCAGACGATCTGCCTGATCGATTGTTTTGGTAACTTGAAGCCCTGTTCCTATTTCCATTCTTCGGTTGGCAATGTTAAACAGATCCCGTTTAAAGACCTCTGGTTCAATTCCAAAGTTTTTAACGATCTTCGCGATTTCAGTAAGTATAAAGGTAAGTGCGGCGAATGTGAGTTCATCAATGTTTGTGGTGGGTGCCGAGCCAGAGCCGATGCGGTTTATGGCGATTATATGGCAGAAGAGCCTTTCTGTGATTATATTCCGCCACGGACGCAGAAGCGACTGGCAAAAGAGGCCGCAGAGAACGCCCCAAAATAATGGTAGGGGCGATCCTTGTGATCGCCCTTGTTTTTTTTTGTTCATTTGTTGATCGCAAACGGGCGAATACAAGATTTGCCCCACCGCATAGAATTTAACAGGAGGAATATCCCTATGGCCACCGAATACAATTTTATCAAAGCCTGCTGGGGGCAGCCGGTTGACCGGGTTCCCGTCTGGTTAATGCGCCAGGCCGGGCGCTATCTCCAGTGTTACAAAGACGTTCGTGCCAAGGGTGGTGGTACCTTTCTTGACTTGTGTAAAGATCCCGCCCGAGCTGCGGAAGTGACTATCCAGCCGATTGATATCCTGAATGCTGATGCGGCAATTCTCTTCTCCGATATTTTGACCCCAATAGAGCCGATGGGAATGAAGCTTGATTTTGTCCCTGGTCCGGTTTTTGAGAACCCGATCCGTACAGCAGCTGAAGTTGATGCTCTGGTGGTTCCCGAAGACATGGCGGAGGCGGTTTCTTACGTGCCTGCTATTATTAAGCGTTTGCGCATAGCATTTGAGGGCCGTGTCCCTTT
>JASJGT010000081.1:0-2713 GCA_033791405.1 Desulfuromusa sp. | reverse complement strand
TTATTTTGCTTGAACAGGGGACGGTCAAAGTGAACATGTCAATTGCGAATGCGCTGGAAAGTAAGGAATTTAAGGACTTTGTGGGACGATGAAAGATTCATCTTTAGATATTCGTTCAAAATCAGCTCTTTTCTTTCTCGTCATCCTGTTGTCGATGATTTTTAATTCGCCACTTTTTTTGGCCAGTCTACTTGTTAGTACTCTGCTGATTGGTATGGCTTGTTCTATGGATATGAAAAAGGTGGTAGCAATTGTTCTTCCCCTTCTACCTATTTTCATACTGCTCGGTCTTTGTTCCGGATTTTTTTCTATGGCCGAGTTTACTGATCCCACAAACAAAGTGGTTCTGTTCTGTCTTGGTGACAGTTTGTGTGCTAGCAGAGGGGGGCTTCTGCTCGGAGTGAGCTTTTTATGTCGCCTTATAATCATGATCCTTTCAACCTCTATGCTTTTACAGACCACACCCCTTGATGATTTTATTCATCTTTTCAATACCATTGGATTGCCGCCAACCGCCAGTTTTGTAATAACCACAGCCATAAGATTTGTTCCTGAACTTAATCGCAGAAAAGAGCAGATTATTAATGCTCAACGGGCACGTGGTGTAGATCTGGAGACGGGCCAGTGGTTAAGAGGATTAAAGGCAAGGATCTCCATAATGATTCCTCTCATAATAAATGGGATATCCCTTGCTGAGCACCTATCAATTGCTTTGCTCAACAGAGGTTTTGGCTACTCAAACCACTGGACAGTAATGAAAAAAGCAAAACTCATTATGTTTGACTATCTCATTCTTCTGATATGTCTGTTACTCCTTTTAGTTGCGATCTTCATTAGGAGCAGTAGTTCCTATTTTCTACTTTGATTACCCAGTGTTTCAGATAGGACGCATTGGGAGCAGAAAGTTGTATGTTTACTCCTCAGGTAAGCACACCATGAAACCGGGGCATAGACTCCGATTCCGGGGGGACTTAATATACATACATTTAAACGCCTAATTGGTCGTGAAACATTAACACTCCAGACATTTTAATAGGGCTTGTAGCGGGTGACGCAAGCGTTTACCGTCGATCCGTTGGACCTGGCTGCGGCAAGAATAACCTGAGACCAGGCATCGATCCTGAGGCAGGTTGGCGAGAGTTGGTTGCCAGCTCAACGCGTAGATCCCCTTGGAATTCTCTAAGTTTTTTGCTGCATGACCATAAGTCCCAGCCATTCCACAACAACCGACTGATACCGGTTTAAGGATAATTCCGAAGTGATTGAAAATCTTGATCCAGTCGTCATGGGTTGAAGGATTGGCGGTTTTTTCGGTGCAGTGGCCAAACAGATAAAATTCCTGCGGGTTAACCAAGCCGACCGGTAGCTGAGGCAAGACAGAAAGTAGCCATTCCTGCAACAGAAGCACCTCGAACGGACCGCGCGTATCTGCCAGCGCACTGGCGTATTCGTCACGGTAGCAGAGCACCATGGCCGGGTCCGGCCCCAGCATTGGAATCCCCAATTTGTGAACCCGATTGAGATACTTCGAACTTTGAGCTGCGGTCTCCGTGAAGCTGCGCAGAAAGCCTTTAATGTGTTTGGGTTTTCCATTTGGTGTAAAAGGCACCAACAGCGGCTGGAACCCGAGCTTCTCAATCAATTTTACCAGGTCATCCACCACCGAGGCATCATAATAGGAGGTGAAGGGGTCTTGGACTACCAAAACTATCTTGCTGCGTTCTTCCTGTGACATCCGCTCTAATTCGGCTAGTTCGAACCGGGTGGCAGGATTTCCGGCTAGTTTTCTTTTCAGCGTAGGCTGGCTGAGTAGTGGCACATCCACCATACCGATGCCGTGTTCGGTGGCTTTTTTTACCCAGTGCTGGTTCATGAAAAAATTAAAAAAGGCAGGCATTTTGGCCATCAGCGGAGCATAGCTTTCCACCGTGGAGACCAGATGGTCTTGAACTGGACGCAGGTAACGCTGGTAATAGAGCTGCATGAAGCGCGCTCGGAACTCGGGGACATCGACCTTAACTGGACATTGGTTTGAGCAGGCCTTGCAGGCCAGACAACCTTGCATCGCTTCCATCACCTCATGGGAAAAATCATACTCTCCGCGATGCCTGGCGATACTATTTTGTACCCGATCGTTCAAATCCTTGAGGGTCAGGCTACCCTGTTGCACCGCCGCTTCTTCGGACAAGATATCGACGCCCTGCGCCTCGAGCTGTCGTAACCATTCGCGTATCAGCCCGGCACGTCCTTTGGGGGAATGACGGCGGTCGCCGGTCTGCTTAAAGGAAGGACACATGGGCGAACTGGTCTCATAGGTGAAGCAGAGACCGTTACCGTTGCAGTTGAGAGCATCCTTAAAGCTGTCGCGGACCTCTTCTGGAATCTGGCGATCAAAGGTGCCACGCTTGGTCGCATCTACGGAAACCAGTGAATCAGCTGAATCTGATGGGGTGCAGATCTTCCCAGGATTAAGTCGATTGCACGGATCGAACGCTCTCTTGACCTTACGCAGTTCGTCAAAGAGGGTTGGGCCAAAGAACGCAGGGCCATATTCAGAACGGAACCCCCGGCCATGTTCGCCCCACTTCAAGCCGCAGTACTTGGCGGTCAGGGCCACCACCTTATCGGAGATATTTCGTAGCATTATTTCCGGCTCTGGGTCGCACCGGTCGAGGGCGGGCCGCACGTGTAAAACGCAGCAGTCGACGTGACC
>JASJGT010000080.1:0-23487 GCA_033791405.1 Desulfuromusa sp. | reverse complement strand
AATCTCTTCCAACTCAGCATACCAACGATAGATCCTTGAGCGCATCCGCCAGCGATAGATAGCCGGCATAATTTTAAACAGTGGAAATAACAGAGCCAATAACGGCAACAACATAATTTTCATTCGGCTCAAAAAATTGGCTATCCAGAAAGGCAAGTAACGCTGGAAAAATGGCGGGCCGTGTTTGTAATATCGTTTTGCTTCGTCGCTCAAGCGGAAATCGAGAAATCGGGGGGTTGGAAATTCACCTTCAGATTCAAAAAGACCACCCTTATAATGAATTTCTTCTGCCGCTTGCAGCAACAACCCAATCAGCGCTGGATGCAGATCAGAGCTGGCAACCAACTGGCCCGCAGAAGCAATCAGAGGTTGATCCTGGGGAGGAAGGTTGCGCACCATGTCGATCACCCCCTCGGCCAGATTGAGGACATGCAGATACTTATATCGCATGGTATAGGCTTCTGCCCGGTCTATTCCCATTAACTTGACCTGCTCAGAATGGAGCAGTGTCGTGATCGTTTTCGAACGGGGATTAGCGACAAAGCAAGCAACATCGATATCCCCCTGGAGCAGTTTGGCGGCAGCATCTTGAGAATTGGCTGACAACAGGGTGCTGTTCTGGCTGACAACTCCATTCAACGTCAGCAATTCTTGCACCAGCGCTTTCGTACCACTTCCTTCTGCCCCAACGGCAATCTGCAATCCCTGCAAATCGACTAACCGCTTTGGATTGATTTGTTCTCTATGAAAAATCCAGAGAGGCTCGAAAAAAAGACTGCCCAGGGTCACCAGACGATCCGTTGTTGCCAATGATGCCAACCCACCTTGGACAAAAGCTAAATCGACTTTACTCGATTCATCTTCCAGCAATTTAAGATTTTCCACACTGCCAGAGGTATTGACCAATTTCAGAGTGATGCCATCATGGGCAAGAATCTCAGCGTAGGTATTGCCATAACTGGCATAAGCCCCACCGGAAGATCCAGATGCCATGACGATTTCCCGGGGCGGAGCCGGACCGACAAACTGATAGGCAACCAAGAACCCGATAATTGCTAAAATTATCGCTGGAGTAAAAACCTTCATTTTCCCAACACTTTCCAGAAAGACTCGAGCCTTTGTTTTCATCTTCGTCCTCCGCTATACGTATTGACCATCATTCTACCGGTTCAGCAGCCACTCTTCTTGCCGTTGTTCTATATTCAAGAGGTCGTCACCAACCACCAGATCAATCTAAAGATCTTCAACTCGGAGGTAGTGGGAGGTAGCCAATTGGAGTTTCGGGAAGGACACAATTCTGAGCTTGTGTCCTTTTATAAAACCTTTACTCTCAGTGAAAATGCTCTTTATAATAAAGATTCCAACTACGCCAAAATATTTTCCACGATTGTATCAGGCTCACTCATTTAGAGATGGATAAAATGGCATGTTCGCATAGTACTGGCTTGCTGACCTTTGTACTACAGAAAATATATATTTCTCTTGATCATGTACTTTAGGTAGGTACGATCGATTCATGTTGGAATAGATAAAAATGAAGGAGAGAAAAATTTAGTAAGATGCCCCTCCGAACTCAAATCCCCATAAATAGTTTCTTGATCCCTTATTAATGCAATATTGGCCGATAAAGAACGGAGTGACAGACACTTAAGATCAAGATCTTTATGGTCAACGAACGCATAACCCCCCGAAGATAACAACCTACAACATCTATTATTTTAATCTTTATAAAAACTATTGGGTTTATTTTTTTAAATTCCTATTAAAAAACTTGCATTCATATTATTAGTCTTTTATTATTATAATATCAATCATAAATCTAATGATTGTTCCCACAGGAGATCGACATGCGATTAACCATTCTACATAAAATGATCATAATAGGGCTATTAGGCTTAATTGGAATGCTTATTCTGGGAGGCATTGGGGCCCTATCAACAAATAAAATAACATCTTCAGCTAAAGTAGCGCTTGAAAATAGCGTCAACATCCGCTCAACTCTAACGGATGGTTTTGCTCAAGCGCAAAAGAGTGGGCAGATAGCACGCAATCTGGGTGACCTGAACATACGCATGATCCATCTGTTGGAAATGGTGATACGGGGACCAAGTCACAATATGACCCAGGAAGAACTTTTTGCAGAAGCGCAACGACTTTTGCAAGATGCACAGGCAATAAGAACATTTCCGGGACAAGAACGGCTCATTGAAGGAACTAAAATAACTTTAGGGGATGTTACTCTTAGCAATATTGAAGATATTGTCGCAATGTTTGAATTTGACCTTCCCGATTATTACGCAGCAAAAGACTCTCCTCAAGAGTTCAAAGTCCTACAAGGTGAATTTGCAGTTGGATTAGCAAACCTCTACGGATTTATCTCAAAAAACCTCAAAGAATTAGCGGACAATAGTTTAAAAGAAGTTGCAGCGACAAATAGGAATCTTCAACAAGTGCAAATAACAGCTAACCGTGAAATGGAAAAAACCAGTAACGAGCTACAACAGTCGGCAAAAAGTGCTTCATTTGGCTTGTTCTTTGTGTTGATCACAACACTGATAGTACTGGGAGGCGCATTTATCTTTTTTGCTCGCAGTATGACGAAACCTCTACTTAAAACAGTGGAAATGGCAAATGAGTTACAAAAAGGTCACGTTTCCTCACGGCTGAACATAGGTGACCGTAAAGATGAATTTGGCAGCATGGCAAATGCTTTAAATCAATTTGCTGATGACCTTGAGTATGAAGTGGTCAAAACCATGCAAAAGCTTGCTGATGGTAATTTTAATATCAATATTCAACCAAACGACCAGCAGGATTTGATTCGTACAACATTGTTACATACAACGGAGAAACTAAGCCAAACACTGGCAGAAATTCAAAATTCAAGTGAGAGAATTGAGCAAGGCAGCACCCAGGTGTCTGAAAGTGCTCAACTCCTTTCTGATGGAGCAACCTCCTCAGCAGCATCAATTGAAGAAATCAGTGCCTCAATGAGTGAAATAGCAAACCATATCAAAATCAATGCCGAAAATGCCAATCAAGCTAATGAGCTGTCTTCCACTGCACGAAATATAGCTGAAAGGGGTAATCAGAAAATGCAGCTGATGGTTGATGCCATGGTTGAGATTCGCGATTCCAGTCAAGATATCAGTAAAATTATCAAAACAATTGATGAGATAGCATTTCAAACCAATCTTCTGGCCTTAAACGCTGCGGTTGAAGCAGCTCGAGCAGGTCAACATGGGAAGGGCTTTGCCGTTGTAGCAGAGGAAGTTCGTAATCTTGCGGCAAGAAGTGCTAAGGCGGCACATGAAACAACTATTTTAATTCAAACATCGTCAGATAAAACTGAAAATGGTGTTAGTATTGCTAATGAAACTGCTCAGGCTTTAAACGAAATTGTGAGCAGTATTGCAACAGCCTCAGGGCTGACTGATGACATTGCTAAATCAAGCAATGAACAGGCTCACGGAATTGAACAGATAAATCAGGGTCTTGCACGTATCGATCAAGTCATTCAAACAAATACCGCCAGCTCAGAAGAGAGTGCTGCCACAAGTGAAGATTTAGCGGCTCAAGCAGCATTATTGAAAAACCTATTGGCTAACTTCCAAATCAAAACAGGAAGCTCTCAGCAGCAACTCCCCTCGCCAGTGACAATTTAATTGATATTGTCGGCAAAAAAATTTCTGATTAGGATTAATTTTCAGCCAGTTGTAGCAAGCCTCAGTTCTGGAGGGTGGGTTGACCCCCGCAAACAGAAGATACAGAAGGATACTGACTAAAGTTGAAGTCCCGGTTCAATCGATACTGAGTTCTAGGAATATTCATACTGAAATCATCCAGACACTCAAGCGCTTCAGGGATCCGGCTACCCAAGCGTTCCCCTTGAAGTGTCCGTGTAACAAAATTTTATGTCTACTTAGTTCAAATAACTTACAATTTCCTCAGCCACTCTTCCAGCCGTTGTTCAATATTCAAGAGTTCGTCACCAACAACCAGATCAATCTGTAAATCTTCAGCACGACGATGGTGAGATGTGGTCAGTCGCCGATAGCTGGCAAGCATTGCCTGCGCGGTGATCCCTCCCATAATTTTCAAACTGTCCATTCGGTAGAGAGCCTTGGAGCCAGCACCATGGTTGCCTCTGAATTTACGCGTTTTACACTCAATCAAAAACAGTCTGTTGTTATGAAGGATTGCGACATCAATTTCATTTTTTGTTCCAGAAGCACTTTCCACCTGGACACTCATGGCAGAATCCTGAATTTTAAAACGGTTACGGAGCCGATCAATCCGCGAGAACAAATATTCTTCCAGCCAACCCCCATTGACAAAAAAACGATCTTCCTCACTGGCAAAAACAAAGTGATCGTTTTCTACCCTGAGCAAACCTTCATCAACCAATAGATCAACCAGCAGCTTGAAGCCATCAGTCTCCCAGATTCTTTTTACAATCCGATCACTTTGCAGGGTCGACCTATTTTCCGCAGTTCCAGCAAGATAATTGAGTGATCCAAGCCCCGATGAAAACAATTTCACATTGTCCACCAAACGTTCGCCAAGTTGTTGCCGGGTTCTGACAATAGTTTTACGGCGTAGGCTGGTCACCTGATACCCATGCACCTGGAAAAATTCTTCAAGTTTCAATTGATCCGGCAGATCGCGAGGTGCCCCCGCTGGAATCAAGGGGATCAAAAAATCCTTGTGCGGATGAACATAAAAAATCGGCAGTCCTCGTTCCCTGAAGACTTCATATGCTGCCAGCGACATGATTTTGGTGCCAGCAGTCACGTTAAGAGCCAGTTTTCCCAGATCCTTCCGCTCGAGCAAAGATTCCACCCGTTGTTTGACATGGTCACAATCATAGGGATCATCAAGGCTGAGGATTTCACTCTGGATCTGCCGTTGCTGCAGGACTTGTTGTAACCAGTCGGCTTGTTGCTTCATCTTCTGACTGGTAAGAAGAACAACTTGCTGAGGCGGTTGTTCAAGATCAAAAACCGCTGTTAAATTGGGAATTGGTTGGGTAGAAACAAGGCAGAGATGGGTATTAATCATGTTGGATTCCTGATATTAAAAATCTGCTTGTGGAAAATAACCTGACAGGTTACCAGAACTGCCAGTAACCGGTTTGCAACACATAGATCCCCAATACAAGATTGGTCACGGCATGGGCAAGGATGCACTGATAAATACTTTTAGTCCAGTAGAGCAGCAAACTGTAAGCAACTCCAGCCATGATTCCAGCCAGGAACAGATTATGTTCCAACCCGAACAAAACGGCGCAAATCGCAAAAGAAGTGAGAGTATAGGTCCCAATCCGAATAGTGGTAAAATCGGCAGTGATAATATAGCGCAACATAAAAGAACGCCAGAACAGTTCCTCCATGATCGGGACAACCAATGCGGCACCAAAAATACGGGAAAAAATCATAATATTTCGGGTTGTAGCGTCGTCAATCAGGAACGGATCAAAACCCTTGCTTTCACCAAAGGTGGCAATCCCCCAATCCATATTGATCCAGAGGATAAAAACCAAAAGGCCGAGTAGGATACTGGCCACGGTGTGGGTTATGTTCTTAAAATCAGCAAAGTGGAGTTCGGAATATTTACGCCAGAAAAAAATCAGCAGCCCTGTGACCAGAAGTGCTTTGATCGGATAGAGATACAGCATCTGTTGTGCTGTCAGCTCCAGCCACCCTTTGACAACCGTCCATTCTAAGACCTGTTGTAAACCAATAAAGAGCATAAAAACTGCAAAAGGAATAATCCTGACCCAACCTGCCTTACCCATTCTTCCCTCCGGGGATAAAAATCAGTTCAACTTTTTCCACTCGATTGTCACTTGCTGCGCTTCATCCATAAAAACAGTAAAATCATTTTCCAATTCTTCACGCCATAATTCCAGCTGGGGAAATCCGGCAGCTAACGGAATCTTATGTTTAATCCGCTCTTCCAAACGTTGCAACACTCTTTGTACAATTTCCGGCTTACGGTAAGCGGTCAGCCAATCATACTTGATCATTCTCGGTAACTGCTGCTGCAATCCCGGGCTGAGGAGATCGTAGCAGGACTGCAACCCTTGATAAACTTCTTGCGAAAAGTCGGCAAGAGGCTGATCAGAATAATCATCCCAGCGGCAGGCCAGAAAATGGTCGTAAAACACATCAACAAGGACACTTCTTGCATAGCGAAAGCGCGGATCCAAACGCCGCCGGCTGGTCTGGAATATCTCGCTCTTCTGGGTCAGACTGTCGATATGACGATGCAGCTTCAAATGTCTGGATAATTCTTCAGGAAAGGTTGCCGGAACGACACCTTTGACAAAATCCCCCATCAGCGACCCCGACCAGGCAAGCGGAGTTGGATCAGAAAAATAGAGATGAGCTAAGTAATTCATATTCGAAAATGGGCAAAGGGATCAAGACAGCCGCTTGAGCTGACTTTCTATCTCAGCCAAAACCGTTGGATCTCCGCTCCCCTCCGACAAGAGATAACGAAACAGTTCCAGCATCGATTCACGCTGTCCTGAGCGGACAAAGCGTTTTATCAGGACCTCGAGCGGGGTCGATATATCCGTGCCGTAACCAGCCAGTATCCAGAAAAAGTGAGATCCCTCTTCCCAATCCTTGCGATCACTACAAAGGCAGACCAAACCTGCGGTGGAAAACAGGTCCTCCCCAAATTCAAGAGATATACGATAACTGGTTTCCGCCTCTGTTAACTGACCAAGATTAAAATAGGCATCTCCCATTCGGGTATGAAGTGCTTGGGTCCCCTCCGAATGAGGCAAAATTTTCTGCCAGATTTCAAGCGCCTTATCATATTGACGGTACCAACGATAGCAGTTACCCAGTCCGTAGAGAGCATAGGGGTTATCTGGATCAACCTGCAGAGCCCGACGAAAAAAACTTTCAGCCTTTTCAAAATCGGAAATTCGCCAGCAAAGTTTACCGATGATGGTTAGAATATGAAGCTCATTCTCATCAAATTTGAGAACTCTTTCGTACGTTTCGATGGCCTCTTCATCTTGACCCAGGCGGTGTTGTAAATCAGCCAGACCGGTCAGAGCAAAGCGATCACCGGGTGAGATTTTCAGGATCTGCTGATAAGCCTGTTCAGCGCGCTCAAACAGCTGCAGAACCTTGCAACTATCAGCAATCCGGGTCATGACAAATTTATCCTGTGGTCTTAACAAAAGGTACCTATCCCACAGTTGAATTGCATCCTTGTGACGATTCAGTTTTTTACACACATCCCCCAAACCACGCAGTGCAAACAGATTGTTTTTATCAACCTCCAACAACAAACGGTAACAGCGTTCAGACTCAGAAAAATCACCAATTTCGCGACAGGCATCCCCCATCCCCGACAACAGGTATGGATTTTCCGGCTCCCGTTCCAACCCAAGTGAGAATAGTTCACGCGCTTCAACATAGTGGCGGGAACGAAGCTTTTGCCGTCCTTTTTTGGATATATCAATGACTGAAGGTTGTTTCTGATTAGTATTCGGTGAATTTTCAACGACTGGCTGGTCCACAGTATCTCCTGACTTTTCATTTAATTGATCAATTCTGCTGACCATAACTTCCAAATTTTTCCGTAACTCGTACCATTTCTTCTGCATCTACCAGAACAGGTTGACCAAGAGATTTTGCCTGATAGTAGATTCTGGCAACTAACTCAATTTCCTCAGCCACATTGAAGCTACTATTCATATCTTGACCAACAGCCACCAAGCCATGATTAGCCAACAAGACGGCATTATAAGAACCAATACTGGCAATAATGTTATCAGCCAGCTCTTCGCTGCCAAAGGTGGCGTAGGGAGCCAAGGGGACTTTATCCCCCGAAAATGCGACTAAATAATGAACTGCCGGAATTTCCCACTGCAGACAGGCCAGCGTTGTCGCATAGACCGAATGGGTATGAACAATAGCATTAATATCTTTGCGCGCAGCATAGAGAGCCAGATGAAATCCCAACTCACTCGAAGGTTTGCGCTCCCCTTCAACCATTTGACCGGTGCGATCAACGATGACGACGTCTGCAACGGTTACATCAGAGTAATCCATACCACTGGGACTGATAGCAATCAGGTTGTCCGCAGCAGAGAGGATACTCAAGTTTCCCCCACTTCCTGTGGTCAAACCAGATCGGATCATTTTCAAACCATAGTCAACGATCTGCTGACGCTGTTGCTCCATCAGCATGATAGACTCTTGGCAGTGTTACTTATGTTCATTTCAGCCGACTCGCGCCATATTCCGCTAAAGAAGAAGCATGGGGCAAATCAAGTTTGGCAACATGAATTCTTTTACGACTCTTGTCTAAACGGGCAAGCAAAGGAGCGGCTAACATTTGAAATTCTGCCAGATGTTCTTTACTGACAGATTTTGCTGCTGGAACCCTGAGTTTTGTAGGATTGACCGGCGCGCCGTAGAGTCTCATACGAAAACAGAGATGCGGGCCGGTTGCCATTCCGGTCCCTCCAAGATAACCGATCACCTGCCCTTGAGCCACGCTCTTGCCACGTTTCATCCCACGGGCAAACCCCTTCATATGCAGATAGAGGCTTGTATAACCATTACTGTGGCGAACTTCAATAAAGTTGCCGTTTCCACTGGTATAGCCGATGCGAGAGATACTCCCGTCGCCGACAGTTTTTATCGGGGTTCCAACCGGAGCGACATAATCAATGGCAGGGTGCGCCTTCCAGGTTTTAGTAATCGGGTGCAGTCGTTTCATAGTATAACCGGAGGAGATTCGTGTAAAAGAAACAGGAGCCCTAAGAAATGCCTTACGAACATTTTCACCGGCCTCATTGTAATACGAGGATCTCTGGTCACCATTTTCAAATCGAACCGCACGAAAAATCTTATCCCGATTAACGAATTCTGCTACAAGAATATGACCGTATCCAGAAAGCTGCCCTTCTCGGAAACGTTTTTCCACCAGAGCCTGAAACGTATCACCGACGCGAAGATCGAGGATAAAGTCAATATCCCAAGCAAAAATATCCGCAAGCAAAAAAGCAAACCTAGAATCTTCGCCAATTTCTTGCACAGCTTCAAACAGACTTGAGGTGATCGTTCCCTGTACCAGTTCTGTGATCAGATCATAAATGATCGGCTGACGCTCCATGTTGATTTGATCAGTATTCCGGCTAATAACTAATTGTTCCTCAGCATCAATTTCATAAATAAAAGAGCTGAATTGCTCATCGATCTTAATTATCCGATAAGGTTGTCCGGCACAAATTTTGGTAAAAGGGAAGATATCTTTACTTTGTAGATTCAGTTTATAGATTTCCTGCGCGGTAAAATAATGACCTAAAAGAGCAGTGATTGACGATCCAGCCGGGACAACGTTTTTAATCTCCTCACGTACCGGTTCACGTCTCGGCTCAGGTAATACGGACGGGGGAACAGGATCACTTACTACGATGGGGGTTTCTCGAGCCTCTAACTCGGAGCTGGAACCACCACTCAACAGCAATAAACTCACTCCAAGAAACACTACCAAAGCCGCTAATACAACCACCTTGTCTATTTTAAATCTGTATTTTTGCGAGTTGGAGAATTTACGCGGTGGTTGAAAATCCTTATTTATACTCATGAATACACCTGCACTTGACATTAACTAAGATTAAAAGATTTTTATTTCATTGATGTTTTATAACATTTATCCCTTTCTGCTGTCCAGTTACCATTCCCCTTATTTTTTCTAGTCTTACCGGATGGATATATACTGGCCAAGAA
This sequence comes from Desulfuromusa sp., assembly GCA_033791405.1. Lineage (GTDB taxonomy): Bacteria > Desulfobacterota > Desulfuromonadia > Desulfuromonadales > Geopsychrobacteraceae > Desulfuromusa. The sequence continues at coordinate 13,723 of JASJGT010000080.1, read as the reverse complement.
AATATTTTTCATCAAGAAGTTTTCATCATTGCCAGATCGTCATCTTGGGGATAAAATGACTCCCATTCAAATCCTTTAGAGGAATTTATACATAAGACCTCCCTTAAAAACAGTAATCAGGAGACAGGATACTTTTCAGTCCCTGATAATCACTAACATAAGGAATGTATATCATGGTTAACAGACAACGTATTATCGACGAATTTACCCGTCAGGCATCCATCGACAGTCCCTCATTCAAGGAAGCTGTCATAGCAAAATACCTTGAACAACGCTTCAAAAAATTGGGGGCAGAAATTAAGTTTGATGATGCAGGGACAAAAGTAGGCAGTGACAGCGGCAATATGATTGCCCGGATACCAGGAAACAAGCCAGGGGAGCCATTACTCCTGTCAGCACACATGGACACCGTGACTCCAGCAGAAAATGTCGAACCAGTCTTAAAAGATGGCATTTTTACCAGTGCTGGAGAAACTATTCTTGGTGGCGATGACAAATCAGGCATTGTTGAAATTATTGAGGCGCTTGAAGTATTGCAAGAGGAGAAAATTCCCTATGTCTCGCTGGAAATTGTGATCAGTATTTGCGAGGAGCAAGGGCTACTCGGGGCAAAGCAGCTTGACTTTTCTCAATTCAAAGCCCAACACGGTATAGCCTTGGATACTCGCGGGGTTGATATTGTTATTAATCGTGCCCCAGCAGCCAATCGTTTTAAAATTGATATCTTTGGTCATGAAGCTCATGCAGGAGTCTGTCCCGAACAGGGGATTTCAGCGATTCAAATCGCCAGTCGAGCTATTAGCAGAATGTCTCTCGGACGCATAGATGCGGAAACCACTGCGAATATTGGGACAGTCCATGGTGGCCTGGCATCAAATATCATCCCCAGCCAGCTCAGCCTGCGCGGTGAAGTGCGGAGCCACAACGTGGACAAACTCCGCGAACAAACTGAATCGATTATCGGCATCGTTGAGGAAGAGGTGAATAAAGCAAAAATTGTGATTGGAGACGAAACAAAAGTGGCTACCATGTCTCTGGAATTGAAAGAAGATTTTTCTCCCATGCTTGTGACTGAAGATGCAAAAATTCTAGAGATTATTCAAGAAGCTGGGAATGCCCTTGGCCGTCCGCAAAAAATCCAGGCTGCCGGAGGTGGATCAGATGCCAACATTTTTAATGGCCATGGTATCGAGATGGTGATTATGGCAACCGGGATGGAAAAAGTGCACACCATCAATGAACAAATTTCAGTTGATGACATGGTGAAAGCCAGTGAACTGTTAGTGGAAACTATCCGCAGAGCATAAATGTCGATGCAAGCAGCCACGCACATAAAGAGGATTCAGCCGCCACCAATTACCGAAGTCAAAAGTTGGATCGCCGGGCGAACCTTTCCAGCAGAGAAACCTTTAATCGATCTTTGTCAAGCGGTCCCCAGTCATCCACCTGCGGCTGATTTGATTCACCATTTAAAGAGCGTGCTTGATGATCCCCTCACCTTCAAATACAGTCCAGACGAGGGGCTTCCCGAGGTTCGAAACGAGGTCTGTGCCTGGTATCAGCGTCACTATCAGGGTTCCCCAACAGTGGATCAACTCTGTCTGACAATTGGAGCCAGCCAGGCCTTTTGGCTGACGATCACCACCCTCTGCCAACGCGGCGATGAAGTCATTGTTCAACTTCCTGCATACTTTGATCACCCCATGGGGTTGGAGGCTCTTGGTGTTAAACCGGTCTATGCTCCCTTTGATCCAGAGACCGCTGGACAGCCGAATCTGGAAACAATCGCTCACTTGATTGGTCCAAAAACCAAAGCAATTCTACTGGTGACTCCAAGTAATCCGACTGGTGCAGTTATTTCACCAGACCAGATCAGAGCATTTTTTGAGTTAGCAAAAGCGCACAACATCAGTTTAATTTTGGACGAAACTTATAATGCCTTTATTGGCACTACACCACACCAGCTCTTCAATCGCCCTGATTGGCCGGAGAACTTTATCCACATCGCATCCTTCGGCAAAACTTTTGCCTTAACTGGACTACGTTGTGGAGCTTTGATTGCAAATGCTGAGTTTATTCAGCAGGCACTGAAAATTCAAGATAGCATGGTGGTCTGCCAGCCACGCACAACCCAACTGGCATTGGAATTTGGCTGCCGACATCTGGATGACTGGGTGGCGCAAAATACAGTCATAATGCAAGATCGACATGATTGTTTCAAAGCTGAGTTCGTGGCTGCCCAAACGGGCTTCAAATTAATTGCCAGTGGCTCTTTCTTCGCCTGGATTAAGCATCCATGGAAGGATTTGACTGGACGCCAAGCGGCCAAACGACTTGCTAAAGAGGCTAATTTGATCTGTCTTCCGGGGGAAGCTTTCGGTCCAGAACTGGAACCCTATCTGCGCCTCTCTTTTGGCAATATTGACGTGGCACAGATTCCTGAAGCGATTGAAAGATTTCAGCAGATCTGATGGCGTCACCAGTTCAAGGATGTTGGTGAAGGCGTCCCAAGGCTTCTTTAATTTCTTCGACACAACTGTAAGGAACCCGAATTCCACGAACTCCTTTGCCAACTTCAATCATCGATCCGCTATCACCATGAAAATCAGAGCCGCCAGACACAACCAAATCATGTTTCCGAGCCAGTTTGATCAGCCAATCGGTATCTTCTAAACCAGAACCATTATTATAAGCCTCAATACCATCCAAGCCTAAATCAACCAGTTCAGCAACCAATAGCTCAAGTTTGTGCCGATCACGAGTCACATACGGTGGGTGTGCCAACACGACAATTCCACCGCTACCATGAATCAAATTAATGGCTTCATCTGCAGGAAAGTAGCGCTTCGGCACATTGCATGGAACCAGGTAGCGTAAAAATGCTTCATCATTATTACTGACGTATCCAGCCTGACGTAAAGCTAAGGCGATGTGGGGACGACCGATTGTACCTCCTGCCAATTGCTGAACAGCGTTAGGATCGATAGGCCGACGTTTTTCATCGAGCAACTTCAGGTTAACCCGTTCAACAATCTGCCGATTCCGAGTCGCCCGAAATTCCTGAAATTCACTTAAGGCCCTGATCAGATAAGGATCTTGATAATCAAACCCATAGCCCAACAGATGCATGTCAGTATACTCACGCCACTGACTTGATAGCTCGACACCCGCAAGAACCTCAAGCCCTGACAGAGCACCGGCCTGCATGGCACGGCTGATTCCATCAATATTGTCATGATCTGCCAAGGCAATAGTCAACAGTCCGGCATTCTCTGCAAGACCGACCACCTCTTCCGGGGAAAAATAACCATCAGAACAAGTCGAATGCAGATGTAAATCAACGTATCTTGTTTCCATCTGTCTATTATTTCTTTTTCCAGAGGAAGAATCCAGCCATTTCTGGCAACTAAAGGAATGAAATATTCAAATATTTCAGAACTCTTGACCATTCACGCGCAAACATGTACACATGAGTCAACCGCTAACGAGAGTAGATTGACCATGCCACCACGCCTTGTCGTTAAAAACCTGCAAAGCTATTTTTTCACCCGGACGGGCCTCATCAAAGCAGTTGATGACGTATCTTTCACTATTGATCAGGGGGAAACCCTTGCATTGGTCGGTGAATCGGGCTGCGGTAAATCGATGACAGCTCTTTCTCTGCTCCGTTTGCTGCCGGAACCAGGTCGAATTGTTGGTGGTGAAATCACCCTTGATGGTCGTGATTTATTACGTTTACCTGATATCGAAATGCGCCGTATTCGTGGTAACGATATTTCAATGATTTTTCAAGAACCGATGACTTCACTCAATCCGGTTCTGCGGATTGGTGAACAGATTGCCGAAGTTCTCCGCCTCCACCAAGGCGACTCAAAACAGCAAGCACTGGAGAAAGCGGCAGAGTTGTTAATTCAGGTCGGAATCTCCGATACGAAGCGTAGGTTGCGTGACTATCCCCACCAACTGTCTGGCGGACAACGGCAGCGAATCATGATTGCTATTGCCTTAGCATGTGATCCAAAACTATTGATAGCCGATGAACCAACCACGGCGCTGGATGTCACAATTCAAGCTCAAATAATGGATTTATTGCTGGAGTTGAAACAGCAACGGCAGATGGCAACGTTATTGATCAGCCATGATCTGGGAGTTGTTGCCGGTAACGCGGATCGACTTGCAGTGATGTACGCAGGACAAATTGTTGAAACAGGGACAGTCAAAAGAGTCTTTGAAAACCCATTACACCCCTATACTCAAGGGTTACTGCAATGTATTCCACGTCTGGGGCAACAACACAGTCTTCCGACCATTCCCGGACAACTACCCGATTTAAGAGAGCAACTTGAAGGGTGCCTGTTTCTTGATCGCTGTTCTGGCCCTTGCGCTCCCTGTGGCCATCAATTGCCAAAATTAGTAGAAAATGAGCCAGATCACTGGGTTCGCTGTTGGAGATATTAACCTGTGCCGTTACTTGAAGTTAAAAACCTGCGGAAGAGTTTTCGCATCACCGATTCTCTGGGACGAACATCCGGTCAGCTGGTTGCCGTCGACAATTTTTCTCTCAGGTTAAAACAGGGAGAAACTTTGGGTTTAGTTGGAGAATCAGGCTGTGGAAAGTCGACTACAGGAAAACTGATTTTAAAATTACTACAGCCAGATGCAGGGCAGATTTTTTTTGACGGAGATGAGTTAACCCACCTCTCTCCCGGACAGATGCGTCCCTATCGCCGGCGCATGCAGATGATCTTTCAGGATCCCTTTTCATCCTTAAATCCACGCATGACTATCGGAACTATTTTAAGTGAACCACTTCTGATTCACCGCTTAGCGCCCCCTCGACAAGTTCGTGATCGGGTTATCGAACTGCTGGAAAAGGTCGGGCTGACAGCCGAACATGAACAGCGTTATCCGCACGAATTTTCCGGTGGTCAGCGTCAGCGTATCGGGATTGCCCGAGCACTGGCAGTTGAGCCACAGCTGATTATTGCCGATGAACCCGTTTCTGCACTTGACCTGTCGGTACAAGCCCAAATATTGAATCTATTGCAAGGATTTCAAAAAGAACACGATCTCAGCTATCTTTTTATTGCCCATGATCTTGCTGTCATAGAACACGTCAGTGACCGTATCGCAGTGATGTATCTGGGGAAAATTGTTGAACTGACCAGCGCTGCAGAACTGTATAAAAACCCCCGTCATCCCTATACCGAGGCACTCCTCAATGCGGTTCCAACACCCGACCCGACTCAGCCGCGACCAACTGCCCTGACGGGTGAAATCCCCTCCCCGGTCAATCCACCCAGCGGTTGCTATTTTCACCCGCGCTGTCCCTATGCGGACGACCTATGCAAACAACTGGAGCCTCTTTTGCAGGAAACCGGAGATGAACATATGGTCGCCTGCCACCACTCGGAGCAAGTGGGACGTTTTCTGCTGAGCAAGGCGCAGACAGAATAATTTCGCAAAAAGGTAACTATTCAGAATGGATTAGTTTAAGGATTTTGACTTTGAACTGCCATTTCCCGTGTGACGTAGCCGAAATGAAGCAGCTGATTTGAGATCAGGGCGGAAAATGTTTGAGCGGAGCGAGTTTTTTCCGACTCTCAAATCAGCTGTGTAATGTAGGAAACCCGAAGGGCAAGGAGTTCGGGCGCCTTTCTTTGCTTCGTTTCTTTGGACGTTCACAGAAATGAAGGTGCCGGGCGGGGGCGCAACCCCGCGACCTTTTGAGATCAGCTATTGTGCGTTATTAATCCGCATTCTGGGGACACGTATCAAGTACATGTTCCCAGAATACTACCTTTATGCCAGGACAACCAGCAAATCGCCCTGATCGATCTGATCCCCTTCACCAAAAATAAGTTCTTTAATGGCACCACTTTTAGGAGCCTTGACGTTCGTCTCCATCTTCATCGCCTCAGTGACTAACAGGACATCTCCTTCAGCAACCTCATCTCCCACGCTAACGACCATTTTGAAGATTTTACCCGGCATTGGGGCACCAATCTCTTTACTATCGTCTGGATCTGCCTGAACATGGCTACTTTCATCCGCCTCAGCAGAAAGATCAATGATTGTGGTACTGCGTGGTTCACCATTCAATTCAAAATAAATATGTCGGGTGCCGTCTTCGCGTACCCGACCAATAGCATTTAACTTTACGATCAGAGTTTTTCCAGCCTCGATGTCAATCGTGACTTCATCTCCAACATCAAGACCATAGAAAAACACCGGGGTCGGCAATACCGAAACATCACTGTATTCCTGCCGGAAACGGTCAAATTCTTCAAAAACACCGGGATAAAGCACAGCAGAAAGAACATCACGATCTGACACTTTATGATTTAACTTTTTTTCCAATTCGTCCCGTTTCAAGACAAAATCGACCGGTTCAAGCAGCTCACCCGGACGGTGAGTCAGTGGCTGCTCCCCTTTCAGGATAATTTTCTGCAATTTTTCTGGAAAACCCCCGTAGGGCTGCCCAATCATCCCTTTGAAAAAGTCAATAACACCCTGTGGAAAAGTTAACTCATGACCCCGTTCATAAACATCCTCCGGTTCAAGATTATTCTGCACCATAAACATTGCCATATCGCCGACAATCTTTGATGATGGTGTCACCTTAATCAAGTCTCCGAACATGTCGTTGACCTTGCGATACATCTCTTTACACTCTTCCCAGCGATGTCCCAACCCAAGACCTTCAACCTGGGGTTTGTAGTTGGAATATTGCCCCCCCGGAATTTCATGGTAGTAAACCTGCGCCGTCCCGCTACGCAGTTCCGACTCGAAGGGGGCATAATAGGTCCGGCAGGTTTCCCAATAGTTGGCCAACTTTTGCATTCCAGCCATATCCAATTGCGGATCCCAAATGGTTCCCTCCAGCGTCGCCAACAGTGCATTCAGATTAGGTTGAGCAGTCAATCCAGAGATCGATGAGAGGGCGACATCAACAATATCACAGCCGGCTTGAGTTGCCATCAACAACATCGAACCACCATTGCTGGAAGTATCGTGAGTGTGAAGATGAATCGGTAGACCGATTTCGTTTTTTAATGCCTTCACCAGTTTTTCAGCGGCAAACGGCTTGATCAAACCAGCCATATCTTTGATTGCCAGGATATGAGCCCCCATCTTCTCCAGCTCTTTGGCCATATTGACATAGTATTCAAGGGGATATTTATCCCGTTTCGGATCAAGGATATCACCGGTATAACAGATAGAAGCTTCACAGATGGTTCCACTTTTTTGCACTGCCTCCATCGCGACTTGCATCCCCTTGGTCCAGTTCAACGAGTCGAATACGCGAAAAATATCGATCCCACTTTCAGCTGCTTTACTGACAAATTCCTGTACAACATTATCAGGATAGTTGGTATAGCCGACTGCGTTTGAACCACGCAGCAACATCTGAAAAAGGATGTTTGGAATTTTGCCACGCAGACGATCAAGCCGCTCCCATGGGTCCTCACGCAAAAAACGCATCGCAACATCGAAAGTTGCACCACCCCACATCTCTAACGAGAACAAACCACCCCCAAGATGAGCAGTCGCCTCAGCGATTCGATCCAGATCAAAGGTCCGAACCCGAGTTGCCATCAGCGATTGATGGGCATCACGCATGGTCGTATCGGTCACCAGTAGTTGCTTGTGTTTACGCGCCCACTCCGCCAAGCCTTCAGGACCTTTTTCACGCAAAATATCACGGGTGCCGCGGGGATGTTGCTGTCCATAGGGAATCTCAGGGAGATCGGGCTCACGCAGGTTCGCAAATTTCAGAGCTTTCTCTGGAACGATCCCGGGATAACCATTGACAGCGGTATGACCAATAAAATTAAGGATCTTATTAGCACGGTCTTTTTTAACCCGCAGATCAAACACCTCTGGGTGCTTTTCGAGAAAAGAGGTGTCACAATCCCCCTCAAGGAATACCGGGTGTGTCATTACTTTCTCGAGAAAACCAATATTGGTTTTAACGCCGCGAATCCGGAATTCCTGCAATGCTCGGTGCATGATTCTGGCAGCATCTTTAAAAGTCAAACCCCAGGTAGAAATCTTGACCAGAAGAGAATCATAGTGTGGTGAGATATGAGCCCCGGCATAACCGGCGGCGGCATCAAGACGAACACCAAACCCGGCAGCGGTTCGATATGCTTTAATTGTTCCGAAATCCGGGGCAAAGTTATTATTCGGATCTTCAGTCGTGATCCGTGACTGAATTGCATAACCACGCAGCTCAATATCTTTCTGACTTTTGATCCCAATTTCTGGGTCGGAGAGCTTATAACCTGCTGCGATAAGAATCTGTGCCTGTACCAGGTTGCGCATCGTCACCAGTTCGGTCACGGTATGTTCTACCTGGATGCGCGGATTCACCTCTATAAAATAAAACCTTTGCTCCTTATCCAATAGAAATTCAATCGTTCCAGCATTGATATAATCGACCGCTTTAGCTATTTTCAGGGCATTATCACAGAGTTCAGCGCGCTTCTTTTTTGACAAATGTAAAGATGGTGCAATTTCAATCACCTTTTGATGACGACGTTGAATAGAACAATCCCGCTCATAGAAATGAACCAGGTTCCCGTATTTATCGCCAAGGATTTGAACTTCAATATGTTTAGGATCCTCAATATACTTTTCCAGAAAAACAGTCGCATCACCAAAGGCCGCTTTAGCCTCAGATGCTGCACTTTTTAGTCCTTCAAGCAACTCCTTCTGATTCTGTACCACCCGCATTCCCCGACCACCACCACCAGAACTTGCTTTAACAATGATCGGATAACCTTCTGATTTAGCGAAGATAAGTGCTTCCTCATCGGTCTCAATTGGGCTTTCAGTTCCTGGAACAATTGGCACCCCCGCTTCAATAGCAACTTGGCGACCAGATATTTTATCACCAAGTTTCCGCTGAATCTCAGGGGTAGGTCCGATAAAAGCTATTCCGGCACGCTCACAAGCTTCAGCAAAATCAGCATTTTCAGATAAGAATCCATAACCGGGATGGATCGCATCAACATCCTTTTTACGCGCCAGGTCAATAATTTCATCAATCCCCAAATAGGCATCAATTGGGCCCTTACCTTGCCCAATCAGATAGGCTTCATCAGCCTTATAACGGTGCAGAGATAAGCGATCTTCATCCGAGTAAATTGCAACTGTTGAAATTCCAAGTTCCGTACACGCTCGAAAAATCCGAATTGCAATTTCACCACGATTTGCTGCCATAATTTTTTTAAATTTAGTTATAGACATTGCTTAACCTCTTCTTGAGAAAGGGGGGATTATCAAATATGTATTATTTTGAGCTAGCTAAATTTTTTTATTTTAAATGAATTTTTCTTGAAAAGTCGGTGAGTTATCTCTATATATTACCTGAATAAAAACAAGGATTAGGGTTTAATGTCAAGTTAGAATAGTGTTCTATTTATAACACAAAGGGTATCAACCTGTTTAGATAACAAATCATGCCCAAGTAATCTCAAGAAATTCAGCAACCTACATGTAAAATATTATTTACTATATATGTTTTTTTACGTTAAACAATTTCCCTGTAATGCAATGGTCACCACAAAACTCCGAATGGACACACATTTATTTCTATGCTACCTTAATCGTCAATCTAATGACGGTCATTTTCAGGGAGTTAATATGCCACAAATATCACAGATTCTCTTGGTCGACGATGAACCGGAAAGTTGCAAAGCCCTCTCTCACCTGCTCGGTCAAGATGGGTACAAAGTTGAAAGCTGTCATTCAGGGGAGCGGGCTCTATCTATCATCAAAAAACAGCCGTTTGATCTGATTATTAGCGACCTGTTTCTCCCTGGCATCAGTGGCATCGACATTCTGAAGCAGGTTAAGGAGGTCTCTCCTGATACCTGTGTCATCCTGATTACTGGAAATGCCTCAACAGAAACAGCGGTCGAAGCGATGCGCGAAGGGGCCCTCGACTACATCACCAAACCCTTTAATATTGAACGTCTGAAAATTCAGGTCACCAAAGCACTGGAAAAGAATCGGCTGGTTCTTGAGAATAAATATTTGTGGCAACAACTACATGGCCGTTACCGTTTTGATAATATCATTGGGACCAGTCAAGTGATGCAGAAGGTATTCAGGCGAATGAAAAAAATTACTGGAACGGACTCAACCATCCTGATTCTAGGTGCCTCCGGTACTGGCAAGGAGCTGGTCGCCAGGGCAATCCATTACAACAGTCCACGCAAGGACAAACCATTCGTTGCCATCAACTGTGGCGCAATCCCGGCAGATTTACTTGAATCTGAACTATTCGGCCATGTCAAAGGAGCTTTCACCAGCGCCTTCGCCGACAAACCGGGTAAATTTGAGGCCGCCAATGGTGGTACAATTTTACTCGATGAAATCGGCGACATGCCCCAGCAACTACAGATGAAACTACTCCGGGTTTTACAGGAACATGAATTTGAACGGGTTGGTTCCAACCGCAAGATACACCTGGATATCCGCCTTATGTCAGCCACCAATGTCGATTTGCCAGAGAGGATCAAGACGGGGCAATTCCGTGAAGATCTCTACTATCGTCTGAACGTGATTCCAATTCGTCTGCCAGCACTGAAAGAACGGCGTGGTGACGTCCCACAATTGGCCCGTTTTTTTGCAGAAAAAATCTGTAAAGAGATGAATCGCCCGCAGGTCAGTATTGGCATTGATGCTATAGAAGCGATGGAAGCTTACAATTGGCCAGGCAATGTCCGCGAGATGGAAAATATCATTGAACGAACTATCGCTCTGACAGACAGTGTGAATATCGGCTGTGAAGATTTACCCCCTGACATCGTTAAAAGTTTGCCAAGTTCAACCCCATCCTCCTCCCAGATCACCGGTAAGGGGGTCGATATGAAGCGGGTTATTGCCGACATTGAACGAGAGATGATCGAACAAGCGATGATCTTGGGGAAAGGGGTAAAAGCACGTGCGGCTGACCTGTTAATGATCAACCGCACGACTTTGGTAGAGAAGATTAAACGACTTGGAATGGATGATTAATCTGTTTACTATCTGAGCTTTTTCTCCATTTTTTTGCGCTCGTTGGCATCCAGATAACGTTTGCGCAAGCGGATCGACTTGGGAGTAATTTCCGCCAGTTCATCGTCAGCGATATATTCAAGTGCCTGTTCCAGCGACATATTTCTGGGTGGTGTTATCTTTACCGCCTCATCAGTGCCCGAAGCACGAACGTTAGTCAGCTTTTTCCCCCGACAAGAGTTGACCACCAGATCGTCTTCCTTGGCGTTTTGCCCAATAATCATCCCCTCATAAACCTTAACATTAGGACCAACAAACAAAATCCCTCGATCCTGCAAGTTGAATAAAGAATACAGTACCGTTTCTCCAGCTTCCATGGCGATCAACACCCCGTTTTTACGCCCATCGATGGGGCCTTTGTAGGGAGCATAGTCATGAAAACTATGATTCATCACTCCGGTTCCTCGCGTATCAGTCAAAAATTCGGTTCTAAACCCGATCAACCCACGTGCCGGGATTAAAAATTCGATCCGATTCGTCCCCTCCATGACCTGCATTGAGGACATTTCTGCCTTACGCTTGCCAAGCTTTTCAATCACTGTTCCCTGATACTCCTCAGGAACATCAATTGAAAGGTATTCAATCGGCTCACAGCGTTCACCATCAATCTCACGGAAAATGACTTCCGGCTTGGATACCGAAAGCTCAAAACCTTCACGGCGCATATTCTCAATCAGAATCGATAGGTGTAATTCCCCACGGCCGGACACTTTAAAAGTATCGGTACTCTCCGTATCTTCAACTCGAAGCGAAACATTGGTGCGCAACTCTTTCATTAACCTTTCACGGATATTTCTGGAAGTGACCCACTTCCCTTCCAGTCCGGCAAAAGGTGAGTTATTGACGATAAAGTTCATCGACAAGGTTGGCGCATCTATGGCGACATAGGGCAAAGCAATCGGATTCTCAGCATCTGCCAAAGTCTCACTAATCCCCAGGTCTTCAAATCCGGCAATGGTGACAATATCTCCGGCAAAAGCTTCTAGCAACTCCACTTGTTGCAACCCCTGATAGCCGAGTAATTTAGTGATTCGTCCCGGTTTTACTTTTCCCAAATGGTCAATTCTGGCAACTATTTCACCAGCTCTGACTGTTCCGTTGAAAATTTTTCCCGTTGCAGTCCGACCGATAAATTTATTGTAATCGATATTGCTCACCAACATTTGAAAAGGAGCCGATGGATCTCCGCTGGGGGGATCAACCCGCTCACCGATCATCTCAAACAATGGTTCCAGGTTATCCGATTCATCTTCCAGCTGGCGTTTGGCAATGCCAAATTTAGCGCTGGCGTAAACGATCGGAAAATCAAGTTGATCTTCCTTTGCATTCAATTCACAAAACAGATCAAAAACCATATCAACAACGGTTTCAGGACGCGCTCCCGGTCTATCGATTTTATTTATCACCACAATCGGCTTGAGCCCCAGATCAAGAGATTTTTTCAACACAAACCGAGTCTGTGGCATCGGCCCGTCAAAGGCATCAACCAGTAGCAGAACCGAATCGACCATTTTCAAAATTCGTTCAACTTCACCACCAAAGTCGGCGTGACCCGGAGTATCGACAATATTAATCTTCAATCCACCATGCTGCACCGACAGATTTTTAGAGAGGATGGTGATTCCCCGCTCCTTCTCCAAATCGTTACTATCCATCACCCGCTCAGTAATCTCCTGATGCTCACGGTACACTCCCGATTGTACCAACATGGCATCAACCAGAGTTGTTTTTCCGTGGTCAACGTGAGCGATAATTGCAATATTTCTTATCTTATCAGACATGAGCTAAACCCTTTATAAATAATGTTTTTTACAAAAGAGCGGGATTATGGCAGAAAGCCTTCTGAATGCCAAGGAAATAAGAAGACAGCCCATAAATCAAACTTAAAGACTCTGGTTCTAGTGGCTTGACAGTCCAGGCGCTTTTTCATATCTTCAGCACACTCCTTAATCACCACGAATCGAGGAAAAATGTCACAACCAAATATTATTTTGACTGGCTTTATGGGAACCGGGAAAACGACTCTGGGTCGATTGCTGGCCAAACGAATCGATTATGAGTTTATCGATACCGATGCACTGATCGAAGAGCAGACAGGTCAAACCATCGCTGAACTTTTCCAGACACAGGGGGAAGCAGCATTCCGCACACTGGAGTCGGATCTGGTCGAAGAGCTGGCACAAAAGAAGGGGTTGGTGATAGCAACTGGCGGCGGGCTGGTTCTGAACCCCAAGAATGTAGCACTACTGAACAAAACGGGACAAATTATCTGCCTGACCGCATCGCCCGAAGAAATTTTAGCCAGAGTTTCAAGACAACAGAATGTTCGTCCGCTACTCCAAGAACCAAACCCACAAGCAAAAATCACCGAATTACTGCAACAACGTGATAGCGTATATCAACAGTTCCCACAACTATCAACATCTCAGCTAACTCGAGAACAATTAGTTAATAAGATTTTAGAATTAAAAAGCCGATGATTGATGGCTAAGTAAAGATTTCGATCTACAAGGTGAAGTAGTTTTTCAGGGGCGAAAGCATTATTGATGCACCACTGTCGCCGGGTGAGGAATCACTTTGGCAAGGGGTTTATTTTCTGCGGGGGTATACTCCGGCACCAATAGCTGGAGCTTTTCTTTGACTCCAGGTAGGT
>JASJGT010000079.1:0-5407 GCA_033791405.1 Desulfuromusa sp. | reverse complement strand
CTTTCGTCTTAAACCCAATTGGGGGGGCGTGTTACCACTTTCTCGACTGGCAAACAGTATTGTAAATTACCGTCCTAATTCAAGGTGAATGCTATCGCATTCGGGTGTTATCCAAGGGGCAAGGCACTGCGATCCGGTTTGAATGTATGACACTGTGATTTGGGAACTGATGGAACAGGGGTGGGCCAACGGCCCACACGCTTTACCAGATAGACAGCACGTACCTTTAAAAGATGCTGGGTTGTGTGTAGTTGGAGTAATCTGCAATTTTGAAAAGACTGGTTTATTATAAATAAGTAGCTAAAAACAGGTCGTTTCTTACCGATTGAAAGGAAATAAAACCTTAAAATCTCTTTTCATGCTAACTACGGTCCATGCGTTTTTTGTTGCAGTTTTTAACAACTTAGATTTATGGTATTCAAATTCTCCCTCAGGATCATCGTGATCTAAAATGCAGACCATATTAGGTAATCCACTGGTCGCTGTCACTTCCAACATAGCCAAATCGCCACTCGAATTTCCAAATGCAAAAATAGATGGTAATAGTCCCCTTTCACGAATTCTAACAACCTTATTTTCATCGGCATTATAAGGTTCAAAGTATGATGTTTTTCTGATGAAAACTGGAATAGTTTTACCTTCAAATTGCAAACTAAATCCAACCATTGTGCCGATAATCTGATCCTTAGGAATATTCAAAATATCTTTAGATACGCTACGAATAAATTCTTGCTGTGAAGTAGAGACAATGTACACTTTAAATCCGTGATCTGCAAGATAATCAATCAATTCAATCATCGGCTGATAGAATAATTGAATATAAGGCTGATTAAACCTTGGATGTTTTTCTTTACTTAGAAATCGTCTACTATATTCCAAGTAATATTTTAACGATTCACCTTCAAACGCTTCAGCAATCGCGGCCTTTATATTTTTATAGAGGTATTCTGCGTCACCTTTAATAACAGCTTTGTAGATAGGTTTGCCCCCTAACTGAGGGTTTAATGTTACTTTTTCCAATAATCTATGCCTTGTTAATACAACTTCTATATAATCGGGTTTTTCGCATAAGATGGTCCCATCCATATCAAAAAATGCTCTGCGATATTCAATGGGGACAAAGTTAGTATCTGCAGGATCTGATACTGAATTGACAAATGAAACAATCTTTTCTTTTGATGGTCCAGCATTCCAGGAACGTAGGTGGCTTTGAATATCAAGAACACTGAAACTCTGGTCAGCTTTAGAATAAGTGCTTAACCCTACGAGAAAAATAAAACTAAAAAGGATAATTAACAAAAATTTTTTCATATTAGTCCTCATGGTCATGGTCATCATAACTTGTATGAATTTCTAAATTAGAATTTTAATGAAACCTATCAATACGAAGAAAATTCCTGAAAGTTAGAATGTCACAGTATAAGGAACACATCAAAAATAATGATACATGGAGATCATATTAGTAATCTAAATTATGACATAAAGCCGATATATTTTGGTCATCTTGAACGTACCACGCAAACATTCACCGACGCAAGGTTGCCCCGTTGTGATTATTTTCAAACATCGTTAAAAATTGGCGGGGCTGATATCTGCATGGTCGTTGGAGGAATCAACGGAATCTTAGCAGCATTTTTCCTTGTGATAGCAAATTGAAAGTCAACAAATCATCGAAAAAGGTTAACTACCAGATATAGTGGTCGGCCATTTTTTTGCCCATGCGGTCTTTAATAGCAGTAATCAACGGTTTCCCAAACCGATTGATATCATATGGATATGCACTGTTTATCTGAGCAACTAAGGTTAAATTACTCCACTGACAAGGGTGGGACGATGATTAGAAGCAACCCTGTAATCAGGGTGTGAAAGGCTCAGCCAACCGTACCTCCAATAAGGTGTTTGCCGGTATATTTATTTTGCCTCCCTTAGTTAATAAAGACGCGCCTACACCAACCTTGGCGCCGGTCTTAGCGCCGTCCTTTCCATCAATCAAACCACCGATAGCTGCGCCGCGTGCGGTTTTGCCGACTGTGTTTTTGCCTTGGCCACTTTCAGCTACTGCCTTGATTTCACTCGTTCGGATAGGTTTAATCTGATTATTTATCATCAAGCCGGTGAAGGCGATCGTCAGCTCGGATTTTCCGGCCACGCGTCCGGCCTGTTGAGCCTGGGTCAGTTCACCGTAGACATTACTTCCCCGGGGCGCGACGACGGTTCCACCGACTGCCAGGTCAGCCTCGAGCATGGCGGTGAACTTGTGCCCGGCTTTTTGGCGGCTTGAATCCAGAGGCTCTTTGGTCCGAATCATGAGTTGTGTGCCACTGGGCACGGTTATCCCAGTGGTTACATCTGGTGATTTTTCTGATGGAGCGGCACCGGTTGTATTTTTCGTTTTTTCTT
The DNA here is from genome assembly GCA_033791405.1 of Desulfuromusa sp. Lineage (GTDB taxonomy): Bacteria > Desulfobacterota > Desulfuromonadia > Desulfuromonadales > Geopsychrobacteraceae > Desulfuromusa. The sequence continues at coordinate 3,007 of JASJGT010000079.1, read as the reverse complement.
GGGATGATCCGAAAGCAATATTCTTGACATCTTTTTCATCATACGTAGTGGTGATTCCGTTAACCTCGAACTTGACATTCCCATCCGAGCGGCCCACCAATGTGCCTTCGAGTTTTTGGCCATTGGCCAACTCCAGGGTGTCAGCCCAAACCGTTGGGCCTAAAAGCATAAGACTCAGAATCAAATATAGTATTTTTAGGGGCATCTGTTACCTCCTCTCACTCATTAATTAAGTACCCGTCTTTGCAAAACAGGGGTGTCTTTCATTCTATTTGAGCATACATCGCCTCCCACTCTGCCTGGCTCATTAGATCTCTGGCTTGAAAGCGCAGTTGAATTAACTTCTCTTGAAATTCATTGCGGCGACTGTCGACCTGGTTGAGAAAAGGTTCTACGTCCGTCCTGGCCAGGTCGTAATTTTGATTCATCTCGACAATCTGTTTAGCTATCTTATTGGCGTCTTTCTGCCAGTTCTTCATTTCCTTGTCGGCGGCCTTGGTAACTGATTTGATCTGTTTGACGATCTGTTTGTCCTGAATGACATCCCAGGCCGCCTTCCGATACATATCAAACGAAAAACCAGCGCCGCCACCTAACATCAGCACAATTAATGTAACGGTTGCTACAATCATATGGTTTTTTCCCTCCGAAGTAACAAGTCCTTTTACTGCTTATTCTATTCGATACTGGGCTTTGGAAACATCTGGTTATAAAGACTATCTTTCACCCGGACGTAACTCAGCGCTTTCCACTCTTCGGGCGAACAGAGCGCCTTCATCTTGAAACGAACATCCAGAGAATCGGCTCTCAAGCGGTTGCGTGTCGCGTTAAATTCTGAAAATACTTTTCTAAAATCTTCTGGCGTCGAATTATAATTCCTGTCGACTGCGAACAACTCTTTATTATATCGTTCTGTTTGCTGAGACATCGTTTTTAAAATGTCTGCATCCTGATCAACCAGGTTCATCAACTGGCGCTTTTTTTCCGGTTCATCAATGTGCCTTTCAACCCGGGACCTCAGGTCTTCAGCCCATTCCTCTCCAGGTACTGTCGCTTGCTGTACTTTCTTTGTGCACCCGGTCAATACAAAGAGTGCGGATAACAGGATTAAAAGCGTAAATGTTAATCATTGATTCTCTTTATTGAATGATGATCTCATTAAAGCCTCTTATTTCTTGGACAAGCGCTATATTCTCTGGAAAGCAGCGCCTACTCTTTCAACCCGACCTCTTTTAGTGCGTCCTTGCAGCGTGAACTTACCTTTTTATCATTCTTTTCGATGCATTCAAGCAGCCGCCCTTCGCCAGCTTCTACAGCGCTGCAATGCTGATCGAGATCGTCCGCACACTCGTTGACCACGTAGGCCAAGGCCGCCACCGCCCGCTCCAACTGCACAGCGGCATCGTACAGTGCATACTCACACTTGCCGGAAAGCTTATCTTGGTGCGCAAAAAGACAGGCCAAAATTCTACCCTCACCGGGTTTGACATCCTTGCAGTACGATTCGAGTTCAGCCTTGCAGCCATCGGCAACGGTCTGAACGAGATCCTGCCCTGCTAAAGTCGGCACTGAAAACAAAAAAACCATAGCCAATACCAATCCAATCCTTTTTGTTAATTTCATCATATGCTCCTTTTATTATTTTTTGGGATGCCACGATATGAAGGTCTCAACGATCTCCTTGCTCTCCGGTCGGAGATTTTCGATGCCGCCGTATGGGCGACCTTTGCCCAGTTTGTAATGGGGATATTGTGCAATAGTCATCATGTGGCGCTTAGCCATGTCCTGGAAACTTGCCCCAGACCAGAGCGCTATTCCAACCTGCGGATGTTCTTCGCGCGGATCGCGGTAGAGATTATACGTCGGCGCAGCAGCACCAGGTACACCCGGGACCGGCATGTGCATTTTGAACTCCTGCTTGACGATTGACCGCAATATTTCGTTTTCGTAAATGTAGACATAATCCCGTCGTCCATGATGCTCACCGTTCAACAAAAGAGCGGTCTGGTCTATACCGTCGATGACACGATCGCGCGGGATATATTCCGTTGCCTGTGCCAGTCGGGCGAAGGTCGTGAACAGGTCTGCAACATGAATGATATCACCGGCCGCACTGCCAGCCTCGATAACGCCAGGCCAACGGACAAAAGCATCCACCCTGACCCCGCCTTCGAGATGCTGAGTCTTACCACCGCGATAAATCAGCTGGGTCAGACCGGACGTTCCTTCAAAATGGTACATCAGACCATTGTCCGCCATTAATACAATCAATGTGTTCTCGGCGATACCAAGTCGGTCGACTTCGTCAACGATATCGCCGATCCAGCCATCGATCAATTGTAGCTTTTCTGCATGGAATCCACCATTAAGCGACAGGTTTTGCTCCCCATCATGGACAAAATTTAGTGGCCACAGGGGCCAATATTGCAGGAAAAACGGCTTGTCCTGTTTTGCCAGACTATTGAGCTGCTCCAGTGTTTGACGCTGGTAGCGTTCATTCATCTTGATGTAGTGCCCCTGGGTCCATTCTTCTCCTGGCTTCAAATCGACCTCACGCGCCTTTTCACCTTTTCTGGCTTCCAGTCCAGTGACCAACCCATATGGCTTGAATCTATTGTCGATTGCAAATTCACCAGATTGAGTTTTGTGGTGCCAGCCAAGTAGATTATTGGATTGAGCGCCTTCCTTGGTCATCAACGAAAGCTGTACCTGCTGGTGGACAGGAAAAGCCGCATAGTCGAAGCCTTGATTGTGAGGGTATGATTCCTCGATATCCCCTTGATGCCACTTGCCGACGTGAGAAGTCCTGTAGCCTGCCTTTGAGAGTATTTCTGCTATCGTCACTTCCTCTTTAGCAAGCCCCTCGCCGACAAGGGCCACCTTGACCTCTTTGAGACCGGTGCGAACCGGGTGGCGACCGGTAAGAAAAGCCGCGCGCGTCGGGGTGCAGGATGGTTCCGTATACATTCGCATGAAAGAGAGGCCTTCTTCGGCGAACTTGTTGACC
>JASJGT010000078.1:0-5302 GCA_033791405.1 Desulfuromusa sp. | reverse complement strand
GTGAATTTCACCATGGATGATATCAATCGTCTCTCTCGCCAAACACCGAATCTGTGCAAGGTTGCTCCGGCAGTCCAGCATTATCATATGGAAGATGTCCATCGGGCCGGCGGTATTTTCGCTATCCTCGGGGAACTCGATCGTGCTGGGCTGATCCAACGTGATGTGCCGACGGTTCACAGCGCAACAATGGGTGAGGCGCTTGAACAGTGGGATGTTGTGCGTACAAATGCGGCCGATGTTCAGCAGTTTTACTGTGCGGCTCCAGGTGGAGAACGCTGTCTTGAGGCTTTTGCTCAGAGTAAACGCTACTCTTCGCTTGATCTGGATCGCGAAAAAGGTTGTATCCGCTCTCAGGAACATGCCTATAGTCAGGACGGTGGTCTGGCTGTGCTTTATGGAAATATAGCCCTTGATGGCTGTATTGTCAAAACGGCTGGCGTAGACGAGTCAAATCTCACTTTTACCGGTCCGGCCCGTATCTTTGAAAGCCAGGAAGATGCAATTGATGGAATTCTCGGAGACAAGGTGCAGGCTGGTGACGTGGTGGTGATTCGCTATGAGGGGCCAAAGGGTGGTCCTGGAATGCAGGAAATGCTTTATCCCACCAGTTACTTGAAGTCGAAAGGGCTGGGGAAAGCCTGTGCGTTGATTACCGATGGTCGTTTTTCTGGAGGGACTTCAGGTCTGTCGATTGGTCATATATCGCCAGAAGCCGCGGAAGGCGGTGCCATTGCACTGCTGGAGGAGGATGATCTGGTTGCAATCGATATTCCGGCACGTAAAATTTTCATGCAGGTTAGCGATGAGGTTTTGCAGCAGCGCCAGGCGGAGATGGTTGCAAAAGGCAACCAGGCATGGAAGCCGGCACTTCGCCAGCGTCAGGTCAGTCGAGCTTTACAGGCTTATGCGGCGACAACGACCAGTGCGGCACGGGGTGCTGTGCGTGATCTGGAGCAATTGAAATAAACCGGTAGCCGTTCGCTACTGAAATAAGATCTGGATTTGTGAGTATTGGGGGGACATGTACTTGATACGTGTCCCCCCAATAGGTTAACAACCAAAAAGGTTGCGGGGTTGCGCCCCCGCTCGTCGCCTTACTCTTTTGTCATGCCACAAAAGAGTAAGTAGAAAAAGGCACCCGAACTCCTTGCCCGTTATAGCCTCCGGCGATAGTGGGTTCCCTGCGTTCCACAGCTGTTTTGATGAGCAGCAAAAACTCGGGCGTTGCCCTCAAACATTTGCCACTCTGATTCTCAAACCAGCTATTCCACTCCAGCTGCGTCACACGGGAAATGGTGGATCAAAAGAAAATCCATCTTTATCCACCGACTCTTTCGTGTTTTCAAATCTATTTTGAATCCACCCGATTTTCTTCAATCAGTTCTAACAGTTGTTCCAGAGGACGGTAACCGGGAGAAATCAGTCCGTTTGGTAAAATCAGTGTTGGAGTGCCATGAATACCCAGTTCTTGGGCCAGCTTTGAGTTCTTTTCAACGGTATCCGTTTCGCAACTTGGTTCAGGTAGTGCTTGCCCTGAAAATGCCATTTCGAGTTGCTCCATCGATTTATTACAGATAATCGTCTGAATGATTTTTTTGGGACTTTTCAGGGCAATCAATTTGGTATGGAACGCCAAATCTGGATTTTCTTTAACCGCCTCTTTCAGCACTTTGTGGAGTTTGATGCAGTAGGGGCAATGGGGATCGGTGAAAACGTATATATGCTGTGTTGCATCTGGATTTCCCAGGGTTAGCCCCTCTTCCCGTGGAATACTTGCAGTATCAACTGGATTAAGTTGCTGATAATGTACTTCAGTCAGGTTTTTCCTGTCTTTGAGTCGGATCACGTTTCCGGTGAAAAGATATGATCCGCTGGCATCGAGATATATGGGGATCACTTTCCCCTGCATTCTCATGGCAACTCGGTAAAGACCGGGAATCTCAGCGGAATTTATCGAAACAACTTCACCTTGGATCCCCTGCAACGCTTTAATTGCCGCTTCTTTGGTCAATGGTTGTGCCTCAGACTGAGGGTTGCTGGCACTGGTAGTATCTGTTGCGGCTGCTGGCATCGAACTCAGGACGATGAACAAAAATAAGACTATAGTTAGACGCATGAATTTCTCCTATTTAGTCGATATTTCAGGTAAATATTAAAATTGTCTGGAGCGGGACAATAACATATCCTGCCATTTGCTTCCAACAGTCTATCTGAATGCATTTGTCGAGAGAAATGGTTTGACAAAAAAATTCCGTCTTTCTATAGTTTAGCCGTTTTTGCTCTCTAAATTGAGAGGGCTTTTTTATTTAATTCTATGGGAGAAAATTGATTATGGCTAACAGCTTTAAGATTGCAGTTTTACCCGGCGATGGGATTGGTCCCGAGGTGATGGCAGAGGCGCTCAAGGTGTTGGATGCCGTCGAGAAGAAATACAATGTCAGTTTTGAACGAACACTGGCTAATGTTGGTGGTGCCGGTATTGATGAAGAAGGTAAAGCGCTGCCCGATAGCACTGTTGACATCTGTAAGAATTCCGATGCGATTCTTTTTGGCAGTGTCGGTGGCCCTAAATGGGAAAGCTTACCTCCAGATGAACAACCGGAGCGGGGTGCTTTGCTCCCTCTACGTAAAATATTTGGTCTGTTCTGTAATCTACGCCCCGCAATTATTTTCCCTGCTTTGACCGGTGCTTCCAGTTTGAAAGAGAGTGTGATCGAAGGTGGATTTGATATTCTGGTGGTGCGCGAATTGACGGGTGGGATTTACTTCGCTTCTCCTAAGGGAATTGAAGGGGAGGGTGGTGAGCGGACTGGTTTCGATACCATGAAATATTCTGACGCCGAAGTAGAGCGGATTACCCACGTTGCTTTCGAGGCGGCGCGTAAACGTGGCAAGAAGGTTTGTTCTATCGATAAGGCGAATGTTCTGTCGACATCGGTTCTGTGGCGTGAAGTTGTCGTGCGGGTCGCCAAAGAATATCCCGATGTCGAGCTCTCCCATATGTATGTTGATAATGCAGCAATGCAGCTGGTGCGTTGGCCAAAGCAGTTTGACGTCATGCTCTGTGGCAACATGTTCGGTGATATTATTTCTGACGAAGCAGCGATGTTGACCGGTTCTCTCGGTATGTTGCCTTCTGCCTCTCTTGCCGAGGGATCTTTCGGTATGTACGAGCCGTCGGGCGGCAGCGCTCCCGATATCGCCGGACAGGGGATTGCCAACCCGATTGCTCAGATTCTTTCTGCTTCGATGATGTTGCGCTATTCCTTTGGTATGCTTGACGCTGCTGATGCAATCAATGCTGCCGTAGAAAAAGTTTTGAATGAGGGTTATCGCACTGGTGATATTTCTCAGGGTGTTTCCAGCGAGAAAAAAGTTAACACCGCCGCAATGGGTGATGCGATTATCTCTCAGCTGAGTAACTGATTGTGCATTCGTGGGACAGGTACGAATGGCCCTAGTTTAAGCAGCTTTTGTAGTGAACTCGGGACTGTCCCCATTTCCATCGGGGGCTGTCCCAAGAGTTTACGAGCCATAAAACTGTGGCAGTTCGCACCACAAAAGCCCAGGTTTTTGCGGTGCTATCTGGGGACACGTAACGAGTACATGTCCCCATAATGCTAACTTTCAGACGCAACGACAAAGGATCGACAAGATGAAGGCCGTAAAAATCACCGATGGAATTTACTGTTTACCTGTTAACCTGGAAAACTATCAGTTATTTGAAGGTATGTGGCCCATGCCCAATGGAATTTCAATCAATTCCTACATTGTGCAAGGGGATAAAACTGCCATGATCGATCTGGTTGAAGATATTGATGGCAAACCTGCGGAATTAGAAGAGGAACTCCATTCTATCCCTGTGGATGCAAAAAATATTGACTATATGATCATCAATCACATGGAACCCGATCATACCAGCTGGCTTCCTAAGTTTTACAAGCAAAATCCCCAACTACAATTTTATCTCACCAACAAAGCGGCCGGTATGTTGAAATCCTTCTGCGGTATTGAGGAGAATATCCATATTATCAAAGATGGCGACACTCTCGACCTAGGTCAGGGGAAAGTTCTAAGTTTTCATGAAACGCCAAATATTCACTGGCCTGAGACAATGATGACCTTTGAACAAAGTAGTGGAACTCTGTTTTCCTGTGATGCTTTTGGCTCCTACGGAAAACTGGAACGGGTCTTCTTTGATGATCGCCTTTCCACTGAACAGCATACATTTTACAGCAATGAAGCCCTGCGCTACTACGCAAATATCGTCGCCAGTTTTTCCACCTTTGTCACCAAAGGAATCAATCATCTCAGCGATCTTGATATCAAGGTCATCGCTCCATCACATGGAATTATCTGGCGCGAAAACCCGAAAGAAATTATTGAGTCCTATGCCCGTTTTGCCAGCTACATGAATGGACCTGCAGAAGCTGAAGTTACGGTTATTTGGTCAAGTATGTATGGAAACACTGAAAAGCTGGTCAACAATGTTGTTCAGGGAGTCCGAAGAGAAGGTCTCCCGGTACACGTACACCGGGTACCGGATGAGCATGTTGGTATTATCCTCGCCTCTGCCTGGAAATCAGCCGGTCTCATTCTTGGTATGCCCACTTACGAGTATGAAATGTTTCCACCCATGGCTTGGGTGCTCGATATGTTCAGGCGGAAAAAAATCTTAAACAAAAAAGTTCTCCGTTTCGGTTCAGCTGGCTGGTCCGGTGGTGCCCAACGCGAACTGGATAAATTGACAGAAAAGTTGAAGTGGGATTTTATCGATCCAATTGAGTGGATGGGAGCCCCAACGGACCATGAACTGGATCTTGCATTAAGTCAGGGACAAGCGTTGGCAAGACAGGTCAAGGAGTTCTGCGGTAAATAATCGCAGAACCGTGAGCATACAAAGTATGAAAAGGAAACACGGCTAAGAATAAAAGCTGTCAACGGGATACCACTCGGCTGACAGCTTTTTTATTTCAATAATCTGCATAAACCTAACTGAGGTCAGATTTTGACAGAAGAAAAAATTCCCTGGATGTGTCACGTCTGTGATCGCTATTCTACAATCGGTGAAGGATTGGTCTGTAGTGAATGCTATAAACTTACCTGCAACGAACACATGACCACCACAACTGTCTTGAATCATGAATCGGGGCTTTACGAATTTCAGATGATCTGTGTTGAATGTCAGTTTAAAAAGAGCTTAAACCAATAATGTTAAGCCCAACCCGGATAAATGGCGAAAAGCATGACAAAATCAAATAGTCGACTTGTATATTCTGATGAACTCGGCTCCAGCTGT
>JASJGT010000077.1:0-14153 GCA_033791405.1 Desulfuromusa sp. | reverse complement strand
AGATATATCATGGGTTGGGGTTGATAATTATTGCCAGTCTCGAATGTGTCAATTTTGCTTGTCTGAAATTTTAAAATTTATTTCAAAACGAAATTTGGGAACAATCAGAAGAGCGACCTAAAACCGCAGATCGAAATCGAGAAACCGGATGTCTTTTTTATATCCGAGCGCCATTCATAGTCTCGGTATGGATTTTGGGTCCAGTGCAGCCCCAACTGATTTAAAACTGTTTTATTGCGGTAGGTCAGATATTTTACAGGGAATGCTGGCTTGTTGAATTTAGGGTGACTGGTCTTACCTGAATAATTTGAGACAGATTACCAGAATCTATCTTCTTATTTCATTTAATTTCAATGTTTTGGATGTATGGCAAGCTATCTGCCATTATCGCAATGGCAGATAGCTTCAGGTTTCAAGATCTATCCTGCACCGAATCGTAGCAAAAATAACAAAAGGATTTTATTTAAAACTTATACGTTATATTACTCCCAAACATAAATGTATTATAATCAGAAAATTCACCAGAGACTGGCCCACCTCCCGGATTCGGTGCGTTTCCAAGATCGTTATTCCATGTACGATCTTTTGTATAGACGTAGGTGAAGAAAAAGTCACAATACAAGGGACCAATCATTGAGCCTAACCCGATATTGTAAAGGAGATTGTCGCCCTGATATCCGGCTGGACCAACTGTCTCATCTGGATATGGGTTTTCCTCGTACATAAATCCAGCTCTTAGACTGATGTCTCTTTCGAAAGCCTGGATTTTATACTCTGCACCTATTGCGTACGTCCAGGTATCTTTCCAGCTCAAGGGTATGGTATTAGATGGTTGACCGCCCACTGGATTACTGAATTGAAAATTCAGCTCATTATTTACTGACCAGTCCCACCAATACACATCAAACGTTAATGTAAATGGCCCTCTTGACCAGGCAGTTCCTAAAGATAGAAATTGAGGTAATTCGACATCCAATTTGGCTTTGGTGTTGGTTAAACCGACAGGTATGGGGCCGATAGTACTAATTTGAGGAGAAAAATTAACATCAAGATCATCAAATGAATGTTCTATCTTGCTGCGGTAATTCAGGCCAGCACTAAAACTCTCTGAAAACTTATAAAGCATTGCAGCATTCCACGCATACCCGAAATCATCGCCGCTTATTTCTGAAGCAACCTCGGGGACACCGGGCGCTACAAATATTTGGTTCTCCAGCTTTAAATCTGCCCACTCAACACGACCGCCTAATGAAAGGGATAGTTTATCGGTAGCCTGGTAAGCGACTACTGGGCTTAACGTCAACGTGGTCAGTTGCGCATTTTTGCCGCCAGGAGCAAACCTTCCTTCGAAGGAATCTGGCCATTCAAAACCGAGGCCGAAAATAGTATATGCACCAAAACCTAAAGAGAGCTTTTCATTCATTTTTGAAGTGATATAAAAGTTTGGAATAAAGAAGGTCTGACGTTCTAAGTCTGTCTCACTACCAGCGCTTGCCCCTGGCATTCCTGAAGTACCAGCACTTTTAAATTTCCCTTCAACGGTTGGTACAGAAAAACCAAAGGATACTTGAGTCCCCTCGAGTTGGGTTATGCCGGCAGGATTAAAATAAACTGCTGTCGCATCATCAGCGAGCCCGGTAAACGCACCACCCATCCCATGAGCCTTTGCACCTTGCTCATATCCAGCCCAGCCATGACTGAAAGCCAACGAAGGGAATATCAAACACGATACCAGCAAGATAGATAAACACACAATTCTGTGGCGATTCATAGGATTTTCCTTTCGTTGAGGTCTTGCGTAAAAGGCAGGAAAGTTAATATTGTAGACAGATCCTCTTTCTACGGAGGGTCATTTCCATTATTCCGGATGACCGTATTGCGTCCAGTTGATATTGCATTCCTTCATATCGCCCTTCATGGCGACATGAAATGAAGCCGGTACTTTCGCAAAGAAAGCATCCACCAAATCTTTTTCACTGACAATCAAACGGCCATCTTCCTTGGCGATACTTTCAGCCTTTGGGGTTATCATCCTTTTAGCAGTGCTGCGAAGGACGATTGGGATTTTACTTATTAAAAAATCAAATTGTTTCTTTATGGTTTCATCCCAAGTAATTTTGTCATTCTCTTCTGGCACATTACTCATAATGATGACCTCTCTTGACGGGTGGTAGTGATTTTAAATATCTATTGATATGGCCTGCGAATCCATCGTGCCTTAACTTTATTTTGGTTGAGGAAGGATCTTAATAGCGGGACACCAACTAAGACAACGCCGTGATCCTCAATACTATTAGGTCTTATTTTTTTACCATTCGCCCTTGCGCTTTCCTCCAGGGTTTTTCAATAAAATCCATTTCTTTCTTCCACCAAGGGGTGTTCAATGATGGCATCGGCGCTCTAATCATGCCTTCCGGAACAAGGAGCTCATGTTCCGCCCATTCACCAATTTTGTAATCGTCAAAAGCATATTCTCTGCCGAGACGGGGATTAAGTTCGCATGCAGGTGTTATCCCGATCAAGGTGCGGAGTAGGCACGTGTTGCATCTTATACAGCGCACAATTTCCTTGGCGCGCCCGCTTGCCAGCTTGTTGACATATTCAGGATCGCAAAAAAGCTGTCTTCCCAAGGCCTGAATATCATATTTCCCCTCGGCTATATTGGCTTCCACCTTTGCCGGGTTATGCTGGGATGAGATAATAACAGGTATAGACAATGCTTTTTTGAAAGCTTCCCCATGCGCAGGAATATGTTTCGATTTATCCATATCTGTAATCAAATGGCCGGACTCTTCATATCCGGCACCATCCGAAAGGCTGATAAAATCTGCTCCCCTGGCCTCCAAATCCTGCGCCAAATCAATCATCTCTTCTTCAGTTAGACCACCTTCCATGTGCTCTTCCGCGCTGATGCGAACGCCCACTGCAACGCCGGGACACGCATATCGAACCTGCTCCATGGCTTCATTTAAGAATCGTTTTCTATTTCGCCATTCTCCACCGTACAGGTCGGTTCTTTTGTTGCTGAATGGGGAGAGGAACTGGTGTTCGAGATACCCGTGAGGGCCATGGATCTCGATCACATCAAATCCAGCTTTGACAGCCAACTGGCAACTTGCTGCGTACTCTTTTTGCTCACTCCTGATCTCTTCGATGCTCATTTCTCGCGTCATCTGACCGGTCAAAAACTCCCGCTCCAACTCGGCCATTCTGAAGCCGCCGTCCATCCCGTTTGGTACCGTCTCCAGAGTCATCTCGTAAGGTAACCCTGCAGTCGGTGCCGGCGCCTTTTTTGAATGATCGTAAGAATGCCCCTGGCGACCAAAACCGATGCTCATCTGGGCCGATATTTTCGCTCCGAAATAATGAACTCTTTCCGTCAGCCTGTATAGACCCTGGAGATGTCCCAGATGAAAACAGTGCATATTTCTTCCGTAGACAAATTCCGACGCCATTTTGGTTGCCATGATTGCTCCGGTCGTAAGCAGAGCAGTGCCTCCCTTGGCACGGGCACCAAAGTAGGCGACCAGTTGTTCAGTGACTTCTCCTGCAACACCGGACATGGTTTCGTTCATCGGCGCCAGGGCAATCCTGTTTTTAAGTTCAACGGGACCAACATTGATCGGGTTCAAAATGTGTTCAAACTTATTTTCTTTTGGCATGGTCTCCCCTCCGTTTAAGTTACGGTTTCACTTTTCGTTTCGTGGTATCGATGCTGAGCAACCTCCCCAGATTTCCACCAAAGATCTTTTTTCGATCTTCGTCGGTAATGGCGGGATACCCATATGCTTCCTGCATGTCCTCGGGAATCTGGAATTCCCTAAACCCATTGACAGCGGCATAAACCTGGACGCTGAAACCGGCGTAGTCCGTCCCCCATACGATCCGGTCCGGCCCCACAAAACGCAGCGCCTCACCGATGATCTTGGCGAACTTGCGCGGCGCCGTCATGGCCCAGGGAATCAACAGACTCAGGGACGGATAGATGTTCGGGTGGCCCATGGCCACCATGTTCAGGTCGTCGCAGTGGGGGTAGCCCATATGGAAGGCCACGATTTTGAGTTCCGGAAAGTCACGAGCAACATCGTCAAGCAGCAACGGCACGGCGTATTTGCTCTTTCCCGGCGGGACCCAGGAAAAACCGGTGTGGATATCCAAAACGATGCCCAGCTCTTCGGCCTTCCGATAAAAAGGCCAGAGGTCGGGATCATTGATGTAGGTGTCCTCGGGAGGATAGAATTTGAATATCTTGGCCCCTTTCTCTTTGACCCAGTATTCCAGTTCCCAAACCGTGTTTTTCACCCCTTTGTGCTTCACCGGAGAGATATTGGGTTGGTACATGAACCGATCGGGGTTCGACTCGACGATTTCGGCCATCTCACCGTTGGAGCACCAGCGGCTGGTGTAGCCGGTGGTGTCCATCATGGATTCGGGTAGCAGGCAGGCGATGTCCACGCCGTATTTGTCCATGGCGTTGATGAGGGTCGCCGGATCGGTGCTTTTCTCCAATTCATGGGGCTCCAACACTTGGAAGGTTTCCGGCTTCAGCCCCAGAAGCAGGGCTCGTTTGACGTTGGGCGCCGCCCGCCACCACATTTGAACGCCTGGAAAGTGGTTGTAATGGTCCAAATTGCCCATTAAGTGGGGTTCTGGGTCGATCTTGAAAAAGTCGTCTTTTTTAAATTCGCCCATCGCTTTCTATCTCCTTTTTTGCGGGTGTTTCGATCGTCAGGAAATGCTTCGCTCACGACCTTCCCAGAACTTCTTTTTAACATCTTTTCGAAGAATCTTCCCCACCGGGGTTGTGGGTAACTGGTCCCAGAAATCCACTTCCTTTGGGCATTTGTACCCGGCCAGACACGTCTTGCAGTGGGCAATAAGTTCGTCTTGGGTAGTTTTCTGATCGGGCTTTAGCACCACGGCGGCCTGGACCCGCTCTCCCCATTTCGCGTCCGGCGCTGAAACCACTGCTGCCATGGCTACGGCCGGGTGCTGGTACAGCACATCCTCTACCTCCTTGGGGTAGACGTTTTCGCCCCCGGTGACGATCATGTCGGCCTTGCGGTCCACCAGAAAGAGGTACCCGTCTTCATCCAGATACCCCATGTCTTCGGTGTGATACCATCCGTTGCGGATGGCCCGGGCGGTAAGTTCCGGATTCTTCCAGTACCCCATCATCATGCTCTTTCCACGGATGACGATCTCCCCGATTTCCCCTGGTGGAAGGTCTTTATCGTCTTCGTCCTTGACAGAGACATCGACGATCACGCACGGTTTGCCTGCACTGGAGAGCAATTTAGAGCGTTCGCCTTCCAGCACATGATCCTCTTTAAGCAGAAAGGTGCCGCCAATGCATTCAGTCATGGCATAGGCTTGCTCGAAGATTGGGCCGAATTTCGATATGCATTGTTTGAGCAGTTCCTGCGGAAAGGGACTACCGGCATAAGTGATCAGCCGCAGGCTGGTGAGGTCGTATGCATCCACGTCCGCCATCTGAAGCATCCAGCCGTAGAGGGTCGGAACGGCGTTGATATGGGTGCATTTTTCATCCTGAATCAATTTCAGCATGCCGTTGAGGTCAGGTTTGCGATTGATCACTACTGTCCCCTGAACAAAAAGCACGGAAAATGCAGGCCAGAAGGAGACGTGGAAAAGCGGAAGCACGAAACAGGTAGTGTCGTCTCTTCGGAAACCGCACATGATCGCCGCCCCGGCCACGGCGGTCATCAGTCCTCGATGGGACATCATGACACCTTTGGGCAAACCGGTGGTGCCACCAGTGTACATGAGGATTGCCATCTCGTCCTCGCTCGGGTCAAGGCCGGGTTCTTCCTTCGAGGCCTCGGCAATCATGTTTTCATAAAACAGAAAGTTTTCGACTTCTTTGTCCATGGAAATCCAGAGCGTAATGTTCGCCATGGAAGATTTCAGTGACTCAGCGCGTTCTTCATAGGCGTCTCCCACCAGAAATACCGTGGACTCGGAATCCTTAACAATGTGACGGATCTCCTCGTCAGATAAGCGGAAGTTCAAAGGGGTGACGCTGATACCTAACTTGGAGGCAGCGAAATAGATTTCCAGATATTTGTGGGTATTTTCTGACAGCACTGCCAAACGGTCGGTCTTCGCCACCCCATTCGAACGAAGCGCATTGGCCAGTCGGTTGACCCGCTCGTCGAGCTGGTTGTAGGTCAGCCGAGTCTTTTCATAGACCACGGCCGTCTTTTCCGGCCAGAGCCTTGCCGACCTTCGACAGATATCACCGATAGTATACATAGTGTCTCCTTTCCCTCTCCTGCTGACTGGTCAGATGAATATGATCTATGCCCAGGATTTAGGCATTCCTTGGAACTGCATGATCATGTTCTTGCTCATTTCATTGGAAATGGGTGAAAATTGCAGCTGGTAGGCGTCCCGAAGATATCGCTGAACAGGGTATTCCATACATATCCCATACCCCCCGAGAATCTCAGACCCGAACCGGCCGGCATGCAAGGCACCATCCGATGCAATGAGCTTGGCCATTGTCGATTCAAGATGGTAGGGTTTGTTCTGATCGCACAACCAGGCAGCCTTGTAGGTAAGGTTCCTTGAGTTTTCTATATTTATGTAGATATCCGCCAAGTAGTGCTGCAGGACCTGAAAGCGGCCGATCGGTCCACCGAATGCGTGGCGCTGCTTAGTATATTCAAAAGCTTCTTCGTAGATTGCAGCCATCAGCCCGATGCCCATCATTGCACATGAGATACGCTCCGGGTTCAGTACAGTGAGCATTTCATACCAACCGTTGTGTTTGGTACCCAGAATATTTTCGTGGGGGATTTCGACATTCGAAAAGGTGATTCCGACCGAGTCGCAATGATGACAACTGATCTTTGGGATTCTTGTGATGGTGATACCGTCACTCTTCGATGGAACCAAAAAGACGGAAAGCGAATTTGCAGGTTTAGCTTCGGTGGTCGTTTTACAAACGGTAATCATGTAATCCGATACATGGGCCGCAGTGATAAACACCTTCTCACCATTGATAATCCAACGGTCTTCCTTCTCCTCGGCGAATGTCGACAAGGCGCCCAGGATGTCTGTTCCACCGGCAGGCTCCGTCAAGGCCATGCAAGTTTTGATTTTTCCATCACCGATAAGGGGCAGGTATTTTTCTCTCTGCTCTTGGGTTCCCATCTCATCAATGAAACGTGTCCCAAAACCTGAAGTTGTACCCAAAGCCAAGGCTACCGACATGGACGCTTTACATATCTCCTCATAAAGGACCATCTGATCTAAGTAACCGAGAGCGTCGCCTCCGAACTCCTCTGGAACTGCAGCTTTGAAAAAGCCGATATCTACAAATTTTTGCCAGAGTTCGTCAGGAGGGAAATCAACATTTTCATCCATCCACTGTACAAATTCCTTATTCAACTCCTTTTTGCAGAAGTATTTCATTTCCTTCCGCATCATTTCCTGTTCTTTAGTGAAGTTGAAATCCATTCGGACTCTCCTTTACGATTTAGAATCTACCGAGATATTGCTCTCTTTCTGCCGCTGAGTGAGTGTCCCGGGTGACGATCTGAATTGATCCATCTGTTTTTGGATATCCGGTGCATAAGTGAGCCACTGGATACCATTTCTCTCGACTGCAAGTGCGGTCTCAATGTCGCACCCATCGATGGACCTCGCCATTATTTCTTTTCCCATGCGCAGAGCGATGGGTTTTTTTGACGCAATATTATTAACCACACGTTCAAATTGAGCTTCGAATTCATCATCTTTAAAAACTCTTGTCAGCAGGCCCATATCGTACATCTCTCTTGCCGTATAGTCTTTCCGGCCGCTATAAATAATTTCCCGGGCACGGAAAATCGGCATGCTGCGCGGTAAGCGGGCGGTTCCTCCCCACCCTGGCAATACACCCATATTGATTTCCGTTGTTCCCATCTTTGCCGACTCTTTTGCATAAATAAGATCGCAGGCCAGCGCTATCTCAAGACCCCCGGCAAGACAATGTCCGTCAATCTTGCAGATAACAACTTTTTCACAGCTTGTGATGGCCCGCTGCACGTCAAGCCCCTCATGCGCCAGCCAGTTGAGGCTGTTCTGATGCTCTGCAAGGGAAGGAAAGATTTCAAGATCGCCGCCGGTGCAAAATGACTTTCCTGCACCGGCCAGGACAACAACACCGACATTCGGCACTTCGCGCACGCGGCGGAAAGCATCGACGAGTTCTTCGGCCATCCGGCGGTTAATGGCATTAAATTTATCCGGCCGGTTCAGTGTGATGGTGCAGACAGCATCCGCATTTCCACCAATCTCATATATAATGGTCTGGTAGGCATCAGGGCTCATTTGGATCACCGCCTTTCAGAACCTGTAATGGCGATCTTAATGATTCGTCAACCGGCTGAAACATGGGCAGGGAACATTCCGGGGAAACTTCTTCAAATACCACCTCAACATCCAGTCCGATGACAACATCTCCCGGTTCACAATTGACGATCCGGGTGGTCATACGGATACCTTCATCCAGATCCACCATGGCGAGCACATAGGGGAGATCGCTCATAAATTTGGGTTCTACCATGTCCATCATGACGGTAAATGTATAGACTTTGGCCTTGCCGCTGGATTCTATCCATGTGAGGGATTCGGACCAGCATTCCGGGCAGACTTTTTTCGGAAAAAAGATATTGGCATTACACTCATTGCAATGCTGAATCATGAGTTTTCCCTGTTTGGTTGCTTTCCAGAAATCGTGTGTCCAGGGCTGCATTACTGGTATTGGTCTTTGTGTCTGTGTCATAATTATTTCCTACCCCATACGGTTGCGATAAAGTTCATGCCAGATCCACCGGCCGTATTTTGAAATGCGTATTGTATATCCGGTACTTGTCGATCTCCGGCCTTGCCCATGAGCTGTCGTGCGGTTTCAATATAGGTTGCCATGCTGACACCGGAACCGGTATGGCCGCGGCCGGTGGCATCGCCGATGGTTGCCCAGGGCATTTTCCCCCCGGGCCATGTATGGCCCTCCATGAAGACTTTGCCCGCCTGGCCCGGTTCGCAGAGACCGGCAGCTTCCATGAACATGGTGTGGCCCACCGGATACGCCAGGTATACGTTCCAGAGATTGATTTCTTCTTTTGTCAGGCCTGCATCTGCCAGGGCTTCGCTGGTGGCATCCCGGTACCCGGCAGCCAGTTCCTCATTGGTCCGGGTGGTGGTAAATGCTGAAAAGTACCGGGAACTTTCAGCCATTTTATAGGCCGCCGGCACACCCATTTTTTTTGCAATTTCAGCAGATGTGACCACCATGGCGCCGCCGCCGTCGGCCAGCACATTGCATTCTCTCTTGTGGAGGGGTGTTGAGACCATGCCGGATGAAAGGATTTGTTCCACTGACGGCACATCTTTTCCGTAAAAAATAGAATTGGGATCCATGGCCGCCCATTTCCGCATGGAAACCACTACTGAAGCCATCTCTTCCGCAGTGGTCCCTGAATCGTACATGTAACGCTTAGTCATCATGGCAATGATGCCGTTATAGGTGTTCCCATAAGGATATTCCCACTGCAGGTCGATGCCGGCTTTGGCAAAAAAGTTAATCAGATCCGGCATCGGAATACTCGAATGAACCGTTACGTGGGGTATAAGAACAAACTTGGCCTGATCGTCCTGAATGAGTTTTTCAGCAAGTCTCAGGCAATTAGAAGTGGACGCGCCACCCGCATTGCAAATGCAGACATCTTTGCACCCTCGGAGTCCAAGTTCTTCTGGAATCTTTCCAAAAGATATTTCAGCGGCAATTTGCGGTTGAGCTTGTGGTGCAACGGTAATGACAGCTTCAATATCATTTTTATGAATTCCCGCATCCCTTACTGCCTGGGTGCAGGTTTCATAAATTATGTCCCACCGAGATCGCTTGGTATAGGTTCCGGTGGGCACCTCTCCTATTCCGATAATTGCCAGGTGATGTTTACTCATTCTCGGCCCTCCTTTTGACTGCGTCAACAATCAAGCCAATGAAGTCATTAAAATGAACGGATTTTCAGTTTAACTTGACAAAAACGATCAGGATTGGTTTAATCTGTAGAAAATGAACATTCGTTTTCTTTGTAACTCTATAACTTTCGCAATGTCAATAGTTCGGGTAGAAAATAAATTAAATAGACTGAATCGTATTAACCTATTAATATATATTATTTAAAATTTTATAAGGAATTTGATTCATTTGTAGATGTCGATTAATTAAGGTTTAGAAGTCACTGAAACTGTAGATTATAAAACTATAGATTTAAGATATCAAGGAGGGCAGTGAGAGATGCGTATAAAGGCGTTGGTCGAAAAATCCGGAGTGCCACGTACGACAATCCATTTCTATTTGCGGCACGGCCTGCTTCCACCACCACATAAAACCGGGCGGACCATGGCATATTACGATGACAGTCACCTCCACCGCTTGCAAACAATTGAGAGATTGAAAAAGGGTTCGCGTATGCCCATTGCCCTTTTAAAAGGGCAGTTGGATTTACTTGAAAACGGGGCTCCAGGTAAAGCAGCGCCGTACGATGTCACCGAGACTGTTGCCACTACCAAAGAAAAGAAGCTGAAGCGAAAGGAGATTGTCAAGCAGGCCATAGCGGTTTTCAGCCAGAAAGGATATCATCGTACAAAAATTGTTGACATCACCAGGTCACTGCAAATTTCCACAGGCACTTTTTACTTGTACTTTGAAAACAAACGCGACCTGTTCATGGAAGTGATTGACGATGTGTTTCGAAATATCGTCGGTGAGGCAGCGATTGCAATTAAAAATGAAGAGGATTTTTTAGAACGATGTAAAATCCGTGGAAGGGTTTTTTATGAAAATTACGCTAAATACAGTGAAATCTTAAGCCAGCTAAGGGCTGAACTGGCAAGTGATGAACAATGGCCGGAAAAAAAAATAAAAAAAATCTATCACGGTTTGACCAAACCGGTAATTCGTGAATTTGAGATCGCTGTCAGAAATGGGACCATACGAAAAATCGATTCAGATTTGCTTGCGTACGGATTGACAGGCATGCTTGAAATTATGACCCTAAGGAGTTCTTTAGACAAAAAATATAATGTCGAAAATATAATTGAGTTTATAGTCGATTTAACGCTCAAGCCACTACTTATGGAAAAAACAACTGAATCTTAATTCAAACATCCTGAATAGTTTAATAACGCGAGGCATAGGTGGATGAATGATGGGGGCAGATCATGTGAACCACAATTTTACTCTCTTGAGCTTTCCAGAACCTATCCCACAAATGGTCAAGTATGTATAGCTGCTATTAAAGACCGCCCCGATAAAAAAACGGCCGACCACAATATCTGGTGGTTGGCCTTTTCCTAAAATATGTTGGCTTTGAAATTAATATCACAGGTGAAAAGTGATGGGGGCTTTTCCTGATACCAACCTTGCAGATATCAGCTTTGGCAATTTTCACCGATGTTCCAAAATAATCACCACGGGCCAAATTTTGCCAAAATGGGAACTGAAGTGGTATCGTGGGGATCACCAAATATCCAAAAAACAACGAAATGCCTATAGCCACCTATCTTGCTGAAAATAGTTGATGGCACTGAATTTCGTTCATCGCCACAACGACTTGAAAAATTGTGAATACGGTGAGCAACCCAAATTGGGTGCAACCCCGTCGTTTTATTGCATACTGCAAAAAAAGGTTTCCATCTCCGTATTTATTATAATATCATGATTAATCAGGGGAATTTGTTAAGAGTTTATCAAAGGCCAAGCAATTCCCACATTTTCAATAAAGTCAGAATTTTTTAGTTGCCGGTGCTCATCGTATTGCGGTGGGCAACAATTTTACATTTCAGTACAACTTATTTAATCTGCACAATCGGCAGATTGTTTAAATGATTTCAAATCAACTATATCTCCAATAAAGTGTTATTCAAGTAATTATTTTTGTGTGCTACAGAGAAATATACTTTTGAATTCATTGTTAAAAACCGACATCTACACAAAGGCGAAACGATATGGCTGCAACAAAAAAAGAAACTGTTCTGGACTTCCTTAACAATGCCTATAATGAATATCATATTGATTATCGCGAAAACTCAATAACACTATCATACGACTTTGTAATTGATACAGGGACAGCCAGAATATTCTTAAAAATCGGGCAGAAACGTTGGGAGGATTCTGATAGCACTTCCATTTTGGATTATTTAAAAACGAAAGAGCAACAGATTCGTAAAGCTGTTTTGGACAATCAGGACGCAATTCTTCGAATGAATTAGCCCGTATAGAATCCACTGAATACTTACATTTTTGGAATGTGCTAAAGGAAGATAATTATGAGTAAAAAAGATAAAAAAATCATTTTAGTTGCACAGTGTTTAATTAATCCTTATTGCCGTGTGCATGTGCTTGGACAGAATTTTCCTTTGTCACATGAATTAATGGATTATTTGATGAGATTACGGGTAGGTATTGTCCAATATCTCTGTCCTGAAACAACAGCAATGGGATTAAAACGCAATCCCTAAGGAAGACAGCAATACGATAATATATTTTTCCGTAATCATTGTAGATCTCCTGCAGACTCCATTTCTTATGGTTGAGGAATTCTTAAAAAATGGCTACCGCTTGGTGGCCTACATAGGTCTACACAACAGCCCTACCTGTGGTATTCACTGGGGTAAACACAAGGTGAACAGATACAGCACAGAATCACCCATGCCTGTTGATAACCCTGATCCAAAAGAGCCGGAACTTATGGGTATTATGGCAGAGATTCTATCTGAAAAATTTCATGCCTTGAATATGGATGTTCCCTTCCTATAATTGCCGATTCAACAGCCACCTGAATCGGAACAAAGGACCAAATTCTGGATTGACTTAAAGCACTTGGTGGAACCACGCAATCCTGAATATATGGAGCAGAACGGAAATTGAAAAATTGAAGTTGAAGGGGAGGAAGAACGACAGTTGCTGGAAGCGACCATCCAGGCTCAAACGAGTTTCAATAGTCATGTCCACCATGCCAGAGGTATAACTAAACACCACTTTTCTCTTTTCGTTAACCATCCCATAGATACACTTTGAGATCGCTGAATTAACGACCAAGACGTTAGTGATATAATCAACAGAATTAGTAATTACGCTGACGAAATCACTGGAGAAATTAGTTCGGCCGGTTAAATAGTAATGGATTGTTAGTGATGATATCGAAAGCAATTCATGCTGATTCTGCAATAAATCAGCTCTTTCAAAATACCAGATCTCCAACAACCTTGTAGATATCACCCTCTCCAATTTCCAACGATGTTTGAAAATAATCACAACCGGGCAAATCTTGTCAAAATGGCGGCTCACATGGTACCTTGGGGATTACCAAAGCACATCGTTAAAATGTCGATAATTCCCAATTAGTAAGGTGATCTCAATGAATCATCACCGGCAAGACTAAAATGATATCTACAAAGACTGGTATTAAATCACAGCATTCATGACATCTCCTTCGGCCACAATATGTTGGGTTGTTTCAAGATTGCCCCTTGGTACAGACAGGGCAAGATACTACACGAATCGGTGGGGTGGAATATTGCCGGATAGGCATTAAGTACCTTCCCGGCCATTTAGATTTCGGCCGTTGACACCTGGGATCGGGAACCCCTTTTTGATATATCTTCGCCTATCAACGGGTGGCATGCATCAGACATCCGCAAACATCATGACGATCTTGACATTCATGATTCTCCATAAAACCGGCATTCACTGGATGTAGCCGTCGAAGTAAAGACCAAAGTCAAGGTACTGGCCGTTTTAAAGTTACTCGAGGAAATTAGAACCTTATAAAACAGACCCTATTTTTCCTCATTCCGGATTCAAAGTTTGATAAGGCCCCATCATCATGGCAAAACAGTCGAAAAACGATTCAAGGCCCCGGGTGGTCATTATTGGGGGGAACTTTGCGGGTCTGAAAACCGCGCTAAACTTGCCACAGAAATTCAACGTTACCCTGATAGACAAACATCCGTGGTTTGAATTTCGGCCCAATATTCACGAGCTTGTTTCAGGAATAAAAACACCGGCCATGCTGCGGTTTTCTAACAAGGCCATCGTCAGGCGGATGGGACACCGGTTTCTCTCCGGTACGGTC
>JASJGT010000076.1:0-3543 GCA_033791405.1 Desulfuromusa sp. | reverse complement strand
AAGGGCTTTTCTTATTTTGGCGTCCCCAGGGGGATTCGAACCCCCGTCGCCGCCGTGAAAGGGCGGTGTCCTGGGCCAGGCTAGACGATAGGGACTTAATATTCTAAGTCCCTGCGGAAATTGAATCCGCAGGATGTCTCTTATCTTTCTTAATGCGGTTACTACTTTTATAAAGCTCACTAAACCACGCTGTGACGTGGAAGCATTTATTACCCTAAAACACTATAAATTTGCAAGCAGAAATAATAGCCAATATCAGGTTATAGGGTAAATGGTTACACTATTCTTCCGTTTCAACGCAAACCACATTCCGTCCTTGGTGTTTTGCCTGATAGAGAAGATTATCAGCGCGGTGCAATGCACTGATTAAGTCTTCATCTGGTCGGCGGACAATCACACCTGAACTAAGACTGAATTTATGATTTTCCATTGCCTCTACAAATGACATATTGGCAACTGCTTTACGTATCCGCTCAGCAATCTCTTTTATCGATTCAATTGGCTCAGAAGCAACAAATATAGCAAATTCCTCTCCACCGAGCCGTATCTGAATGTCACTATCCCGGGTCTCTCTTAAGATGATCCAGGCAACCTCTTGAAGAACCTGATCTCCAGCCTGATGCCCAAAGGTATCATTCACCAGCTTAAAATGATCGATATCCAGAGAGATCAGTCCAACCGTTGCATTCGGATCACGATCATTGATGGCGAAAAGGCGCTGCACTGACTCGCGCATATAGAGCCGAGTATACAGATTGGTCAGCGGATCACGAATCGACTGTTCGTAAAATTTCTGCCGCTCCTGTTCTAAAGAGCGATGGATCAATTCCCGTTCAACTGCAACACTCAACGGGACTGATAGTTGACGCAAAATTTCGACCACTTCATCTTCTGGTGATACTTGAGAAGAGAGATAAAAGACCGCAATAGATTGAACAACCTTTGTTTCCGGATCAAGTAATGGGACAGGCAGCCGGCACACCGGATCTGTTTCTCCACAAGAGACTCCACAGTAATATGCAACGTGACTGCCATAAATTTCCAACCACTGACTAAAACTGTCCCCGATTAATCCATCAAATTCCTCGGGGATGAAGGTTTCAATCGGCCGAAACATCGATTCGGAACTAAACAGAAGGCAGGGCAAATCCCCTTCCAAGGCATAAAACTCAAGCTTGGTTACCGGAATAACTTCACTGACCAGGGTCAGGCATTCTTCGGCAATTTCCCTAAAGGCTTTATAGACAGCCATTGATTTCATAAATTTTTGCAGAATCCGATTCAACTTAGTTAACTTCACAATATCTGTGCTCGTTTGGGTCAGTAAATAAAGCCCGCAGTCGATGTTCTTTAACTGGGTAAACATAAAGGGGATCAGTTTTTCAGGGATAATCGAACCATGTTGGGGTGCAATCATTTTAGCGGGATATTTTTCAAGCTTGGTCAAGCCATGATAAAGAATTTCCCGTGACGGCATATAGTGTTCATGGAAAGGGCGGATGGCCTCAAAATAAGACTCATCCTTGGCAACCAGTTGCCACTCTTCAGTGAATCCACCGAACAGATCGCTGGAGAAAAGGGTTGCGGTTTGACAATCAAAAGTACAAAAAGCCCCCGCGAAATGTAAATAAGGTGTCAGGATGAACTCCAGTTTGCACTGACCAATATCCAGCTTCCAACCCTGTTCTTCGATACAAAGAAATTTCAGATCCAACCCATAGTGTTTTAATAGGGCAATAGTTCGCCAATGGCTGACGATAACGGCATCATCTCGGTTGACCAATTCATCAATCAAGGGTAACGCAGCAGTAATATCAGGATCTTGGTGTTGACAAATAAAATATCGGATGTGGCTGAAAGGAATGATCTCTTCAATTTTCCCAAGAGTGTTTTTGAACGTCAATTTAGAACCTGGGTCAATCAACACCGATTGATCGCCATTTTCGATCAGATAGACATGACACTGGAAAGGATCTCCGGGCAGCATGTGCCCTACCCACCAGATCCGGTCTGCAATCTGAATGACCCGATCGGGATTAGAAGCGTCAATGTCCCCAGAGAATCTCTTACTGCCCACGACTTACTCCTTGCCTAACTCCACATAGAATTCACTCAAAGTGAGCGATATTTATCAAAAAACCAGCAACCTGAAGACAATCTAACATATTTTTTTTTCATGATGTCAATGTAATAGCAAGAATCGGGTTGGCGCCTTTGACAACCAGTGGTAATTTTGTGCCAATCTTACAAGGAGCCACCCATGCCAGATGATTATCAACGCGTTGCCAATGCAATCCAGTTTCTCAAAGATTCTGCACTTGAACAGCCATCCCTTGATGAAGCGGCGAAGCAAGTCGGGCTGAGTCCCTACCACTTTCAGCGGCTGTTCCGTCGCTTTGCCGGAGTCAGTCCAAAGCGATTTCTTCAGCACCTGACCTGTGAATATGCCAAGCAATTACTGCAACAATCAACCCCGGCCCTTGAGACAAGCTTTACCGTCGGGCTAAGCAGTCCAGGTCGTCTGCATGATTTGTTGATTCATGTTGAAGCCGTGACCCCGGGAGAATATAAATCCGGAGGGATAGATCTGCAGATTAGCTACGCCATTCATCCAACCCCTTTCGGAGAATGTTTCATTGCAGTCACAAAGCGCGGAATATGCCGGTTGGAATTTATCGACTATAACGAAGACAGACCGGCCATACAAAGATTGCAAAATGCCTGGCCTAACGCTCGTTTAAAAGAGGATGAAGCCACAACTGAAAACATCATCCAGCAGATTTTCAATCCGCTCGATAATTCGGCAAACAAACCATTGCTGTTGTTACTTCAGGGAACAAATTTCCAACTTAAAGTCTGGCAGGCATTGCTGAAAATACCGGAAGGCTGCGTTACTTCTTACGGATATCTGGCTGACAAAATAGGGCAACCGTCAGCAAGCCGTGCCGTTGGAACTGCTATTGGCAATAACCCGATCAGCTATCTGATCCCCTGCCACCGCGTTTTACGCGGCGACGGTGGAATTGGTGATTACCGCTGGGGAACCGACCGAAAACTGGCAATTCTGGAGAAAGAGTTTTGTACAACTGAAGTGTTGAAAGGATGAACAACCCAACGAACAAAACCATGGGCTTACTGGAATGGAGCCTATTAATTACCCTTTCGATTCTTTGGGGTGGATCATTTTTCTTTGCTAAAGTTGCCGTTGCAGAACTGCCGCCCTTGACGCTGGTTTTTTGTCGGGTAGGATTGGCCGCCGCAGTGCTGTTGGTCCTGGTGAGATTTTCCGCCCACCAGATGCCGAACGATCGCAAAACCTGGTCCAGCTTCTTCACTATGGGATTTCTCAACAATCTGCTTCCTTTCAGCCTGATTTTTTGGGGACAAATCCATATTGCCAGTGGCCTCGCCTCGATTTTGAATGCCACAACTCCACTCTTTACCGTGATTTTGGCTCATTTATTGACAACAGATGAGAAAATGACCGGGAATCGACTGAGCGGTGTATTGCTGGGATTGCTGGGGGTAAGCATCATGCTTGGG
>JASJGT010000075.1:0-6803 GCA_033791405.1 Desulfuromusa sp. | reverse complement strand
AATTGGCATCCCAGCGTCGCTATTCATTTTACTCATAATAAACTCCTCAAAAACAGTAAAGTTCTATTATATAAGGTCATACGTTCATAAAATATATACATTCAGTTTATATGAAAATAATTATCGAGCTATTTTTTAGGTCAACATTCCATATTTACCCCCAGTCTTGTTTCATTTCATCTATAATGTTTTCAAGTTATTTCATGGAAAGCGATATGAATGCAATCGTGAGATGATGAAACTTAAAAGCAAGACTAAAAACAACTCGGAGGCTACCCATGGAGAGAAACAACATCATTTTAATTGGCATGCCCGGGGCTGGTAAAAGTACCGTTGGGGTCATTCTTGCCAAACGGATTGGCTTTCATTTTATCGATACTGATCTGCTCATTCAGGCTCAGGAAAAATGTCGCCTGCAACAGATTATCGATACTCAAGGTCTGGAAAATTTTCGTAAAATTGAGGAACAGATGCTCCTGAACCTTCATGCACAACACAGCGTTATTGCAACCGGGGGGTCAGTGATTTACAGCGAACCGGGTCTCAAAGCTCTAGGCAAAAGCGGTTACCTCATTTATCTCCAAATTGCCCTGCCTGATTTGCAGCAGCGAATTGTTGATATGGGTCAGCGTGGATTGGTCATGTCTAAAGGGCAAACATTTGAGCAACTCTACCAGGAACGCACCCCACTTTACGAAAAATTTGCCGCTGTAACCATTGCTTGTGCAGAGATCAATGCTGATCGGGTCGCTGCAAAGATAGAAAAAGAAATCTGTCGATGCTGGCCGACGCTATCATCCTGACCCGATATAATGGGTCAGCTGATCGATCAAAAATTCCTTTTCTGAAATCGAAGCTTTAACCAAATCACCAATAGAAACTATTCCGAGCAACACTCCATTTTCCAACACTGGCAAATGCGGTCGATGCTTTTCCGTCACCAGCGCCATACACTCATCGACAGTTTGATCAGGGTGAACATAGCAGACTTGCCTTGTCATGATCTCCTGCACCGGGGTATTTAACGAGGACATCCCTTTTAGAATTACTTTTCGCGCATATTCCCGCTCTGACAAGATCCCAACCACGGCACCCTGATCGTCAACAACGACCAAAGCTCCAATGTCAGCATCAGCAAGCTGTTTCAACGCTTCATAAACCATTTGTTTCTGATTGATCGTCGTAACATTAGAACCTTTTCCGCGCAAAATATCTTTGACTGTTTTCATGGCACACCTCCTGCGTATAAAGGGCACTCTCTATTTAGATAGGATATCGACATAATCAGGGATGTCAAAGGTTCCCCCGAGGTTAAAGTCAACGAAGAACTTTGAGCAAATTCTGAAATTTACCGGTACCTGACTAACAATTGCCCAATACATACAGTTGCTCAATCCTCACAGATCTGGAAAAATATTAAGAATGATGATTCTTGACCACAAATCGGTTATAGTTTGCGTTTACATTCCTCAAATGAAAAGTATGCATAAAAAAGGATAGGCAGTATGAGTCCAGACCAGCTTGATGATTTATTGCAGAAAGGGATTGAAGCCGCCGAAAAAGGCTATATCCATTCTGCCCAGGTTTTTCTTGGGCAAGTTGCTGAACATCGAAAAACCCCGGAGCTGCAAAGCTATCTGGCTTACTGTTTAGCCAAAGGTCAGGGGCGAATGCACTCAGCGGCAAAAACCTGCCGAGAATCTATTAAACGTGAACCGAACAATTCACTCCATTATCTAATCCTGGGGCGAATCCTATTGATGGCCGGAGAAAAAGGAAAATCTATTGATGCCTTCCGGCAAGGACTGAGAACCAGCCCGAATCCTTTAATTATCAATGAATTAAAAAAGCTCGGCTTGCGCAAGGCTGCAGTTTTAAAAAGCCTCAAAAGAAACCACCCGATTAACCGGGCACTGGGAAAAATATTTGGTTTTATCGGTTTCAGATAGAACCGATGATCTACACTTGATGCACTCACAAAAAGCAATAAGATGGCTAAGCAAATTTTCGGTGTGCAAGACGTAATAGTTTTTCCGGGGGACAGGCCTACATAGGGCAGGTCAAGATCGGGAAAAACGGCTGTAGCGCCGCAGATCGGGTTTTTTTGCGACGCCATCATCCATGACGGGTCAGAAAACGATCCAGCTCATTGGCAAACTTCTGTTTATCCTTGGCTCCGTAAGCTGTTGGCCCGCCAGTTTCAATTCCGCTGCTGCGCAGATCATCCATAAAATTTCGCACCGACAACCGCTCTCGAATATTTTCCTCACTGAAGAAATCGCCGCGTGGATCCAGCGCATGAGCACCTTGGCTAATGGTTTCAGCAGCCAACGGGATGTCTGCCGTCACAACTAGATCTCCCGCTTCCAGCAACCGGATAATCTCCTGATCAGCGACATCAGCCCCGGCTGATACCTGAATTGAACGAATCCAGAGTGAAGCCGGATGCCCAAGAGACCGGTTCGCAACCAGAGTTAATATTATCTTCTTTCGCTCTGCAACCCGGTAGAGAAGTTCCTTAATCGGCTTTGGGCAAGCGTCGGCATCAATCCAAATTTTCACATATCACCTCATTTTTTGATTTTTACCACCAATAACCACTCAACGAAACTGGTTTTATATTTTTCAGGAAGTGTCTGCCAGCTTACATTCCTAAGCATCTCATTTCTTTAAAATAAGTTTCAAGCTGAATTAAATAGGTAGGTACATTTTGCTGTCCTACAGTTTTTTTGGAAATAACACTGCAACTGTTACATCTGTTGCGCGGGTTGTTCGATATCACACATGCTGATACACTACTAAATAAGTAATATATCAGTTTCAACTATTTTTAAAGGAGCATCACTATGATAAAAAAACTATCCTTACTATTACTCGCCACCCTGCTCATTGCCTCGACCTCCTTTGCCGAAACTTTTCAGGTCGATACCCCTCACACGCAAATCCATTTTTCGGTACAACATCTGGTCGTTTTCAAGGTTCGTGGCAACTTCAACGATTTTGTCGGAGTAGTTGACACCGATCCCAAGAGCAAAACCATTGTCTCTGCGGAAGCAACCATTCAAACCGCTTCTGTCGATACCCGCAATGAAAAACGGAACAAGCACCTCCGCAGCGTCGATTTTTTCAACGCCGCCGAGTATCCGGAAATTCATTTCAAGAGCAAAAAAGTGACCGGCAGCGGCGACAATATTACCTTGGTGGGAGATATGACAATCAAGGGCGTCACCAAGGAAATCGTCCTGAAAGGGAGTTTTCTGGGAACAACAACCGGCCCCAGAGGAAAACTTCGCGCCGGATTTGAGGCAACCGGTACGATCAACCGCAAGGACTTTGGCTTAAACTGGAACAAAGTGACAGAAACTGGCGGGATCATCGTTGGCGATGAAATTCAGATTGGACTGGAAATTGAGTCGGTCGTGCAATGATCAGCTTGACAAAGAACTATCAGCAGTAGCCGACAAAATTACTGCGGATCGAATAGAAAAGGGGCTGGCTTTTATTGCTAGCCCCTTTTTAAATTCTAGAGACAAGGACAGTCATGGCCGTTCAAAAATCATCCCATCCATCCAGCACCGATGATTGATTATAGGCCGAGACTGTTGCTTCAAAGAAGTTGCTTTTAACGTCGCCCTCCCCTTCGGTGTCAGCAAGTTTTTCCAGATGTTTATAAGGGTTTTTATCGAACCCGTCATACAATTTCCCCTCAAACCCCAACTTGCTCCAACGCTCATTGGCAAGCCACTTGGTATACATCTCTGTTGTTTCTTCACTGACACCAAGCACCCCATCACCAATAATATGGTTGGTCCAGGTTATCTCCTGATCAACCGCTTGACGAAATAAACCTTCCACCTCATCAGCCGGAAAATAACTGCTATCCAGCTCGCGGATCTCACGCACAATAAATTCGAACAAGACGCAGTGAGTCAACTCATCCCGGTTAATGTAGCGGATCACCTCCGAAGTTCCCAACATCAGATTCCGGCTGGCCAGGTTGTAGAAAAAGTTAAATCCGTTATAGAAATACAATCCCTCCAGCAGGTAGTTAGCGATAATGACTTTAAAGAATCGTGGTTGCGTTGGATCCTCAATGAAATCCTGATAAATCTGAGCAATAAACACATTGCGCTCAAACAATACTTTGTCCGTCCGCCACTTGTCATAAATGGAATTACGTCGATCTGCCGGGATGATTGATTCTACAACATATTGATAACTCTGGCTGTGAATTGCCTCCTGATACTGCTGGATTGCCAACAGCAGATTAACTTCCGGTGCGGTGATGTAATCATTGATATTTGACAGATTGTTAGTCTGGATGCTGTCGAGGAATATGAGGAACGACAAAATTCCATCATAAGCCTGACGCTCTTCAACAGTCAGATGTTTATAAGGCTCAATATCACTGGACAGATCCGTTTTTTCGGGAATCCAGAAATTGGCCATCATATTGCGGTAAAGCTTGTTGGCCCATTGATAGCGAACATTATTCAGATTAAAAATATTGGTGCTGTTCCCACCGATAATCTTCCGGGATTCCAGTGAGTCATCCCCTTCTGGATTAAATAGTCTTTTTGCTTTCATGGTTTTTTCTCCCCGCGGTTATTTTCTCTTTGACCCAGACGCTATCCTGCACAGGAAACGCACTCCTCTTTAGCGGAAGCGATATTGCTATTTTTCTGAATACTCCGGGTATAGTAAATCGCTTTACAGCCTTTTTTCCAGGCTTCCATATGTGTTTCATAGATGTCTTTCGCCGTGATGTTTTTATTAAGGTTGAACAGCAATTCCATTGATATGCCCGTATCGACATATTTCTGTAACCGTGATACCACATCGACAACAATTTTCTGGTCGATATGTTTCGATTCCTGATAATGCCAGAGCTTCTCTTTGATAAACGGCGGAACAATCGGCACCGTTCCGTTACTGTTATTATCGATATAAAATTTGCTGAAAATCGGTAAAACACTGGCTGTACAGCCCTGGACAATGGAGCTACTGGTATTGGGAGCAATTGCCGTAATATGACTGTTACGTATGCCATGTTCAGCAATTCGGTCGAACAGTTCATCCCAATCCAGGGTTGCATTTTCGACAAACCAACTGCGCTTGCGACTGAGAATCTGTTCTTGTGACCAGTCACTCCCTTCAAATAGGGGATAGCGTCCCCGTTCTTTGGCAAGTTTACAGCTGGCCGAAGTACAATGATAGGCAAAAGCTTCTGCCAATTTATCAACAGCATCGGCCGCGCCAACATAGGGGATATTACGCCAAGCCAGATAATCAGCCAACCCCATCAGACCGACCCCGATGGTCCGCAGCAGTTCATTGTGCCTCTGCCCTTCGGCGACCGGAACATCGGTAATATCGATACAATTATCCAGAATGCGCACCGAAGTTTCACAGACCCCTGGCAGTTCGTCATCATCAAGGTTCGCCAGATTAATTGAAACTAGATTGCATGTATGTACCAGTCCAGGATCGACATCCCGCTTGATCGTATCATTTTCAAACAGCTGCTGCCCAATCTTGGTCGGCTTGACCACAGAAAATGATTCGACACACAGATTGGTGCAAGGGATAATACCGACATGTTTGTTCGGATTGGCTCGGTTGATGGTGTCCTTGAAAGTAATGTAGGGCATCCCACTCTCGATCTGCACCTTCATGATCTGCTTGTACAAAGTCTTGGCGTTAACTTTTTCATACAGCTCAATCCGTCCTGACTCAACCTCAACATAGAGATGATCCAAAACTTTCTCAAACTCCTCACCCCACAAGTCCGCCAGCTCATACTTGTATTTCGTGCGGATTTCATGGGGGTCAAACAGATACCAGTCCTCGCTGTTTTCTACTGCCCGCATGAAGCGGTCGGTCACTACCACCTGGGGAAACACATCGTAAGCCTTGCGCCGCTGATCTCCGTTTTCAGTCTGCAGTTCGAGGAACTCCTCTATGTCCAGATGCCAGCTATCCAGAGCCACGGTCACCGCACCAGCGCGTTTTCCACCTTGATTGAAATAGAGGGCAATATCGTTGACGACACGAATATTCGGCACCACGCCACCTGCCCGGCCGAGAGAATTGCGGATACGCGCCCCTTGCGAACGAATCCGACTGATACTGACGCCAACTCCACCGCCGCCGGAACTGATCTGACCTACCTGCTCAAAAGTATGAAAAATGCTGTTGGTATCGTCATCGAAAGCAGTAATAAAGCAGCTCGACAGATTGCCGTTCGGCTTGCGCAGATTGATCAGGATCGGTGTCGCCAGGGATATTTTACGTTTGGCCAACATACTGTAGGTATCGCGAACCCGCAGCAGGCGGATGTCGTGCGGCTGATTCTGCTCGATCAACAGAGCAATCGTCAGCAACGCTTCCTGCGGCATTTCGATCACTTGATTGTCATATTCAAGCATGTAGCGCTTGATCAGCAAGCTGATCCCGGCATAATCGAAGTCGTAATCGTAATCCTGCTGCAGAAACTGTCCTGCCTTATGCAGTTCCTTTTCGGAATATTTTTCCAACAACACCGGGGTGTAGATCCCTTTGGCAACAAAATCTTTAACCGTCTGACAATAACTGGGATAGCGGTATTCATAGGGAATGTCACGTGCGATATGCACCCGCTTGTAAAAATCGACCAGCGTCAAGCGTGCCGCCAGAATCCGCCAGTCGGGTTCTTCGATGGAAGTCAATCGTAAGGATGTTTCGATGACTGTTTCGTGGATTTCTCCCGTCGTCATATTGTTACGGAAATGAATTTCCAGATTCGATTCCAGCTCAATCGGGTT